>DATEEW010000045.1:0-3368 GCA_035280965.1 Burkholderiales bacterium | reverse complement strand
AAATCCGCTTTTGTGCCAATCGCCGCGATTGCGCGGGCCTCGCCTTCAGCTTCGGGAATCGCTTTCATTTGCGCATATGCGACGCCGCGCGCGTAGTGCCACAAAGCACGGATATAGGGAAAGTTCTCGCTCGGTGCGGGCAACGCGAGAATCGCAGTCGGCGTGCTGAATTGAGCGTGCGCGAAATACGGCGCGGCTTTTACCGGATGAACCATCGCTATCGTCGGCAACGCCTCTTCGGGGACGGCTCGCGCCAGTTTTTCCGCGGCTTGCACGGCCGTGCGACCATCGCCGGCCATTTGCGCCGAGGCCATGAGGAAGTGGATGTTATGCGGGTAGTAGCCCACCGCATAAATATCCGAAGCCTTGGCTTCAGTGAAATAGCGCTCATCCACGGCGACCGCCTGACGATTGGCTTCCAGCGCGTCCAGATACCGGCCAACCCGATAATAAATATGCGAAGGCATATGCACGATATGACCCGCTCCAGGCATCAATCCGGCCAGTTTTTCCGCATAGGGCTCGGCGCGCTCCGGGCGGTTAGATGCTTCCACGGCGTGGATATAAAAATGAATGGCGCCTGGATGCTGCCGTTCCTGTCGTAATACTTTTTCGAGCGTGGGAACAATGTCTTTAGCGCGACCTTTCGCTTTGACGCCACCGGGCTCCCAATAATCCCAAGGCTGCAAATCCATCAACGATTCGGCGTACAAAGTGGCGATCGTGGTATCGGTCGGATACTTCCGATGGAGCACGGCCATCGCGTCCGCATAAGCACTGTCCAATTCCGCGCGCTCGGCTTTGAGCTCGGGCGAGTAGCGGCGCGCCAAGGCTTCGATCAAAGCTCTTTCGCGTGCATTGGCCCGCTTGGCCTGCGCGCGAGCGTTTTCGATGGCTTGCCATGCAGGCTGGGCCGCACTCGGATCCATCGGTGCATTGATATTGGGCCCGAGTACCAGTGCTTCGCCCCAATAGCACATTGCACAGCCCGAATCGAGCCGCTGCGCTTGGCGAAAGGCACGCAAGGCCTCGCCATGATTGAAGGCATAAGCTAGACGAAGTCCCTGATTGAAATAAGCCTGAGCTTGGGCGTTATTCGTACTGATCGGGTAGTGCAGCCCGCCCAGCCCTCCCCACAGTGGCGGCGCGCTCTCTTCTGCAGAGGCGGCTTGAGGGCGATCTACGGGTCGCAATTCGGGGCTGGTTTTGTTCTGCGCCAGCTGCCGCATCCAAGCCGAATTCGCCTGTTTGGGTTTAAAACAATTGCTTAGCGCATCGAACAAAGGATCGAACCCGGCTTTCGGCCCGTCTTGTGCAATAGCTAAAGTAGCGGCAGCCACACCGACGCCAACCACAAGGACGGCGAAGAATTTGGTATGCATCGAGGTACGCATAGGGATGCCCTCTTATTTCAAACTGGGTAAGGAATCTGAAATACGCGCATGACAGCGAATTGGATGCGCGTTTCACGGTCCAATCTTTTAAACCTTAACAGTAGGAGAACAACATGATCCGCACTAGTCTATTTGGTCTACTGTGTGTCTTGGTATTGACCGCTTGCGACCGCGAACCGCCGCATCCGGAAATGCAAAAGGCCGACGAAGCGGCTGCCCAAGCGGGTAGAGCGGCAAAAGAAGCGGCCGGACATGCCGTTGACGCGGCAAAGCATGCCGGCGCTGCAGTCAAGGAAGAGGCGAAAGAGGCGGCGGAACGCACAGACCGCGCGGCATACGCAGCCCGGGAAGAATTTCGACGCGAACCGCAACCGTGACATGCGACGCAATTGCTGTTGCATGCGCGCGACGGCCACCGCCGATATGGCAATAATTGACGTACGCGCTTCCCTTAGCGCTATACAATGAACTGAGCCTTTAATTCATGAGGGCGCTATTGCGATACTTAGCAACATTTAGTTTGTCCACCGTCGTGCGCGATTCAGGTTTTCTTCCCGACCGCGCTCAAGCGTCCTTATATCTTTCGCAGCAACCCGTTCCATACCTCTACGCAACGCGCATTCAGCACGTTGAGTCACTCATGTTTATGCATCTTATCCAATGTCTTAAACAGGCATGGAATGTGCTGCCTTTTCGAAGCATGAAAACGAAGCGGCTCGCGTTTAAATCAAAGCGTGGAGCCCTACGATCGAAACATCGTATCGAGGGAAACAAACCTCATAACAGCAAAAATTTTGGGGAACAAATGGAATCTAAGTTTTAGCTAGCGCGCACATCGCGTTCGCCTCGTTTAACGGAAGGAGTAAGAAATGGGTCTAATAGAATCGTATGCCTCCAACTATGCGCGGACACGCGACGCGGAAATGTCTCTCGCAGAGTATCTCGATCTCTGCAAAAGCGACCGCATGGCTTATGCGACCGCCGCCGAAAGGATGCTGCAAGCGATCGGCGAACCGGAAACAGTCGATACCCGGACCGACCCTCGTCTCTCGCGTATTTTTTCTAACCGAATAATTCGTCGCTATCCGGCCTTCAAAGAGTTCTACGGCCTGGAAGATGTTGTGGCGCAGATCGTCGCTTTCTTCCGTCATGCGGCGCAGGGTTTGGAAGAACGCAAACAAGTTCTGTATCTCCTCGGTCCGGTAGGCGGCGGCAAATCCTCGCTCGCTGAAAGACTGAAAGCCTTGATGGAAGACTGCCCCATCTACGCGCTCAAGGGCTCGCCGGTTAACGAATCGCCGCTGGGTTTATTCAATCCTGAGCGCGACGGCGAAATGCTGGAATCCGAATACGGCATTCCGCGTCGCTACGTGCAAGGCCTCATGTCACCTTGGGCGGTTAAGCGTCTGCAGGAATTCGAAGGCGATATTTCGAAGTTTCGCGTAGTGCGCGTGCAACCGTCGGTACTACGGCAAATCGCCATCAGCAAAACCGAACCCGGCGATGAAAACAATCAGGACATTTCCTCGCTCGTCGGCAAGGTCGATATTCGGAAGCTCGAACACTTCGCGCAGGATGACCCGGACGCTTACAGTTTTTCGGGCGGACTTTGCCTGTCGAACCAGGGCTTGCTCGAATTCGTCGAGATGTTCAAAGCGCCGATCAAGATGTTGCATCCTTTATTGACCGCGACGCAGGAAGGCAACTTCAAGGGGACCGAAGGCTTTGGTGCAATCCCATTCCAGGGCGTGATTCTCGCGCACTCGAACGAATCGGAATGGCAGAGCTTCCGTAACAACAAACACAACGAGGCTTTCCTCGATCGCGTGTACATCGTCAAGGTGCCGTATTGCCTGCAAGTGACCGACGAGGTGCAGATCTACAAAAAACTGCTGCGTTCCAGTTCGCTGGCCAGCGCAGCGTGCGCCCCACACACGTTGGAAATGATGGCGCAGTTCTCGGTGCTTTCGCGCC
>DATEEW010000044.1:0-5881 GCA_035280965.1 Burkholderiales bacterium | reverse complement strand
TTTGTCGCGGAAACCGTTTCGGTGATGTTGCAAGTCGCTTACTTCAAATGGAGTGGCGGTAAACGCATATTCCGAATGGCGCCTTTGCATCATCACTATGAATTGGGTGGTTGGAAAGAGACTCAGGTGGTGGTTCGCTTTTGGATCATCACGCTGATGTTGGTTTTGTTCGGCTTGTCGACTTTGAAACTACGTTGAGTTACGACACTGCATTCGTCATCGGCAAGAAAGCACTCGTCATGGGTTTGGGCGAGTCGGGGCTATCCATGGCGCAGTGGCTGATGCGTCATGGCGCCAGCGTGCGCGTCGCAGATTCGCGCGCACAGCCGCCGGGACTCGACGCATTGCGTACCGAACTGCCGCAAGCGGAAGTGCGTACCGGACCATTTAAGGAAGCGCTGCTGGAGGGTGTTGATCTGCTTGCGCTCAGCCCCGGGCTGTCTCCTCAAGAGCCGATAGTGCGTGCCGCGCGGGCCGCGCATATAGACGTTGTCGGCGATGTCGAGTTATTCGCGCGCGCGCTGCCGAAGGAGGGCGGTCCGATCGTCATCGGTATTACCGGCACCAACGGCAAAACGACGGTGACGGCGTTGACAGGCGCGATGTGCGCCGTCGCAGGTAAGGATACGGTGGTCGCGGGGAATATCAGCCCGGCCATTTTAACTGCCTTGATGCAATGTGAAGACGAAGGGCGTGAACCCGAAGTCTGGGTCTTGGAACTTTCTAGTTTTCAATTGGAAACCACTGACTCGTTGAAAGCCACCGCGGCGACGATGCTAAACCTGACGGAGGATCACCTTGATCGCCACGGCGCCATGGCGGAATACGCCGAGGCCAAGGCGCGCATTTTTCACGGCGCGGGTGCGCAGGTTTTAAATCGCGACGATGCCTATAGCCGTGGCATGCAACTGCCTGGCCTCCGCGTTTACAGCTTCGGCTTGGGTCCGGCGTTGAGCAGCGAAGACTATGGCTTGCTTAGCGTCAAAGGCGAGCATTGGTTGGCACAAGGCATGACGCCTTTGATGCCGCTGAGCAGCATGACGCTCGAGGGACTGCACAACGCCGCTAACGCACTCGCTGCGCTCGCCCTTGTTCGCGCCGTTGGATTGTCGTTGGCACCGTGTCTAGATGCGCTCAAGCATTTCAAAGGACTGCCGCATCGCGTAGAACGGGCCGGCGAAGTCGATGGCGTCGTGTATTACGACGACTCCAAAGGCACGAACGTCGGTTCGACGGTGGCTGCGCTGGCCGGCTTCGCCAAACAGTTCGAAGCGACGCCGCATCGCGTCGTACTAATCGTCGGTGGCGAAGGCAAAGGTCAGAACTTCGAACCGCTCAGTGTGGCGGTCGCGCAAAGTGCGCGCGCGGTTGTGTTGATCGGCCGTGACGCCGAATTGATCGAAGAGACGTTAATCGGCAGCGGTGTGCCGCTGTATCGCGCGGAGGATATGCAAGAAGCAGTGCGGATTGCGCAACTGCGAGCGCAACAGGGTGACGCCGTGTTGCTCTCTCCGGCTTGCGCCAGTTTCGACATGTTTAGAAACTATAAGCATCGCGGCGAAGTGTTTTGCGCGGCGGTGAAGGTGCTCGGACATGCAACGCATTAATCCCAAGCGCACCGCCATGCCCGAATACGATGGTGGCCTCCTATGGTCGACGCTAATTCTGCTGACCATCGGTCTGATCATGGTCTATTCGGCCTCGATCGCTACCGCCGACGAAGGTCGCTACACCGGTGGCTCAGCGACTTGGTTCCTTAGCCGGCATGCCGTATTTCTTTTCGTTGCCTTCATCATCGCCGGTTGTGTCTATCAAGTCCCGATGCGCGTGTGGCAACAAGCCGCACCCTGGCTGTTCCTCGGCGCAGTGGCCTTGCTCGCTTTGGTGCTCATTCCCGGCGTCGGGCGCGAGGTGAACGGCGCACGCCGATGGATCGGCCTGGCTTTCGTGAATTTGCAGCCTTCCGAGTTGATGAAATTCGCTGCGATTCTCTACGCCGCCGACTACACCGTGCGCAAGAGTGCGCTGATGCACAGCTTCAAACAGGGCCTGTTGCCCATGCTAGCGGTCATGCTCATCGTAGGCTGGCTGCTGCTCCGTGAACCCGATTTCGGCGCTTTCGTGGTGATCGTATCGATCGCGATGGCGATCCTTTTCCTGGGTGGCATGAACGCCAGGTGGTTTGCCGGATTGATCGTCCTGTGCGGCGTGGGTTTTGTCGCGCTCGTCGTGACCTCGCCTTATCGCTTGCAGCGGCTGTTCGGTTTCATGGATCCCTGGGCCGATGCGTTGGGGAAGGGCTATCAACTGTCGCATTCGCTGATCGCTTTCGGCCGTGGGGAATGGCTCGGGGTGGGTCTGGGCGCAAGCGTGGAAAAACTGTTTTATCTGCCCGAGGCGCATACCGATTTCTTGCTCGCCGTTATTGCAGAAGAACTCGGTCTCGTCGGAGTAGTGGTCGTCATCGGGTTGTTCGGTTGGCTCGTCATGCGTGCTTTCGCGGTGGGGCGGCAGGCGGTTTCATTGGAGCGTCCCTTTTCGGCGTTGGTCGCCCAAGGGATTGCGGTTTGGATCGGCGTTCAATCGTTTATCAACATGGGTGTGAACATGGGCGTGTTGCCCACTAAGGGTTTGACTTTGCCTTTGATGAGTTTCGGCGGCAGCGGCATTGTCGCCAACTGCATTGCGCTAGCGGTGTTGTTCCGCATTGATTACGAGAATCGTCAGCTCATGCGGGGGTTATCAGCATGAGCAAGACTGTTCTTATCATGGCGGGTGGCACTGGCGGCCACGTCATGCCGGCGCTGGCGGTTGCGAAAGAATTAAGCGCGCAAGGCTGGCGAATTGTTTGGCTTGGCGTGCCGGGCAGCATGGAAGCCGAGCTGGTGCCAAAGCACGGCTATGAAATGACCTACGTGCGTTTTTCCGGTCTGCGGGGCAAAGGCCTGCTCACCAAACTCTTGCTGCCGCTCAAGCTGCTGATTGCGTTTTCCCAATGCGTGGGAATCATGCGCCGCGTAAAGCCGAACGTCGTGTTGGGCATGGGCGGGTACGTGACATTCCCGGGCGGCATGATGGCTGTGTTGTTCGGCAAGCCCTTGGTCGTGCATGAGCAAAATTCCATCGCCGGCTTGTCCAATCGCGTGTTGGCGATGGTTGCCGACAAAGTGTTGGTCGCTTTTCCGAGTGCCTTGCCCAAAAGTGAATTCGTCGGCAATCCGGTGCGAGCGGACATCCTCGGTGTCGAGCCGCCTGCGACCCGCTTCAAAGACCGTACCGGCCCCATGCGTTTGCTCGTTGTGGGAGGAAGTTTGGGTGCGCAATATTTGAACGAGGTGCTTCCTCAAGCGCTCGCCTTATTGACCGACGATCAACGACCGCAAGTGCTGCATCAGTCCGGCACGCGTCATATCGAAGAGTTGAAGGCGTATTACGCAAACGCGGGCATTAAAGCCGAGGCAGTTCCCTTCATCGACGACATGGCGCGCGCGTATGCGGACGCAGACTGGGTTTTGTGCCGCGCCGGCGCGATGACGATCGCCGAACTTTCGGCCGTCGGTGTCGCCAGCGTGCTCGTGCCCTTTCCGCATGCGGTCGATGATCACCAAACATCCAACGCACGTTACCTAGCGGATTTAGGTGCTGCGCAAGTCATTCAACAGCAGGATTTAGGGCCTGCGTTGCTGGCGGCCATTCTTACCGGGTTCACGCGCGAAAAACTTTTGGCGATGGCGGAAAAAGCGCGCGGTCTGGCGAAACCCGATGCGACGCGTGCCGTCGCGAACGCCTGCATTGCATTGGCGAAGGCATGAAGCGATGAAGCACAAAGTCAAACATATTCATTTCGTCGGCATCGGCGGCTCAGGTATGAGCGGCATTGCCGAAGTGCTGGTCAACCTCGGATACAAGGTGAGCGGTTCCGATTTGGCGAGCAATACGGCAACGGAACGGCTGGTTGGCCTGGGCGCGCAAGTAATGCTCGGGCACGCGCGCGAAAACGTGGAAGGCGCCGATGCCGTCGTCGTCTCGACCGCAGTGAAATCCGACAATCCAGAAGTCATCACCGCGCGCAATAAGCGGATCCCCGTCGTGCCGCGCGCACTCATGCTGGCCGAGTTGATGAGACTCAAGCAGGGCATCGCCATTGCGGGGACACACGGGAAGACGACCACGACTAGTTTGGTGGCCAGCGTGCTTGCGGAAGGCGGACTCGACCCGACTTTCGTCATCGGAGGGCGCTTGAACAAAGCCGCTTCGAACGCGCGATTGGGTACGGGCGAATTCATTGTGGTGGAAGCCGATGAGTCCGACGCTTCCTTTTTGCACCTGCAGCCGGTGATGGCGGTCGTCACAAACATCGATGCCGACCACATGGAGACCTATCACCACGACTTCGCGCAACTCAAGCAGGCCTTCATCAATTTTCTGCAAAACCTGCCTTTCTACGGCAGCGCGGTGCTATGCATCGACGATCCTTATGTACGCGAAATCCTTCCCTTCGTATCAAAGCCCATCGTCAGTTATGGGTTTTCGAAAGAAGCGACGGTGCGCGCGGAGAACGTGGCGCATCACAACGGCTCGATGCATTTCCGCGTGTTGCGCGAAGGCGAGAAACCGCTCGACGTGACGCTCAATTTGCCCGGTCGGCACAATGTGCTCAATGCACTGGCAGCGATTGCGATCGGCACCGAGCTCGATGTTCCGGACGAGGCCATCGTCAAAGCCTTGAGCGAATTCCATGGCGTCGGCCGGCGCTTTCAGCGTTATGGCGAAGTGCCGTTGGCTAGCGGCGGCCAATTCACCCTCATCGACGACTATGGGCATCACCCTGCCGAAATGCAGGCGACGCTGGAAGCGGCGCGCGGCGCATTCCCGAACCGACGCATCGTCCTTGCGTTTCAACCCCATCGTTACACGCGTACGCGCGATCTCTTCGAAGATTTCGTTCGCGTGATGTCCGGCGCCGACGCGGTGGTGCTGGCGGAAGTGTATGCCGCCGGCGAAGCACCGATTGTCGCTGCAGACGGTCGCGCCTTGGCGCGCGCGTTGCGCGTGCAAGGGAAGGTCGAACCCATTTTTGTGGAGAACATCGCGGACATGCCTGAAGCCGTCGTGCAGGCGGCGCGGGACGGCGACGTCGTGGTGAACATGGGGGCAGGCTCCATCGGCGGCGTACCGGCGCAAATCGTTCAACGGTACGCGGGGTGAATGGAGCGATGCATATGACCGAACCCCTCAACTTCCTCGGCGCTCAATTGCCTGGCCAATGGTTTGACAACGAGTCGATGGCGAAACACGTGAGTTGGCGTGCCGGTGGTAAAGCTACACATGCTTATGCGCCGCGCGGGTTGGCCGATTTGAGTGTGCTCTTGCGCAGTTTGCCGACCGACGAACCGGTGTGCTTCGTCGGTCTCGGCAGCAATCTGCTGGTGCGCGACGGCGGATTCGAAGGCACGGTGGTATTGCTCCATAACACGCACGGCCATATGGCTTTCGAACAGGGCTTGATTTACGCCGAAGCCGGCGTTGCATGTCCCAAGGCGGCGCGTTTCGCCGCTTTGCAGGGCTATGAGGGCGCCGAATTTCTAGCAGGCATCCCTGGAACCATAGGCGGCGCATTGGCGATGAACGCCGGTTGTTATGGCAGCGAAACGTGGAGCCACGTAGCGCGCGTGCAAACCATCCGCCGCGATGGCACGGTAACAGAGCGCACGCCTGCCGATTTCAAGACGGGTTATCGCCACGTCGAACTTCTAGACGGAAAAATCGGCGCAGACGAATGGTTCGTCGGCGTCTATTTGCGATTCACGCGCGGCGATTCCGCAACGGCACGCGCGCATATCAAGGCGCTGTTGGAAAAACGCGTTGCCACCCAGCCGCT
>DATEEW010000043.1:0-4709 GCA_035280965.1 Burkholderiales bacterium | reverse complement strand
TTACCTCCGTTTCCACCGCCACGCGCCTGATGTCCGCACAGCCCAGCATCGTCAAGCGTCCGGTCATCGAATATGGCGCTAAACTGCTGGTGGGTTTCGACGAAGAAGAATATGCGAAAGTGTTCAAAAAATGAGCGCCACAGTTGAGCTCGCTCGCGAGCTGATTTCGCGCCGGTCAGTAACGCCTGAAGACGGCGGATGCCAAGCGCTCATGGTCGAGCGGCTGCAGCGCATCGGTTTTCGCTGTGAGGCGATTCAAAGCAACGGGGTGCTCAACTTATGGGCACGGCGGGGGACTGTCGGGCCGCTCCTGTGTTTTGCCGGTCATACAGATGTGGTACCCACCGGCCCGCTAGATCAGTGGGCCAGCGATCCATTCAAGCCGACCGTACGTGACGGCCGTCTATATGGCCGCGGGGCAGCGGATATGAAGACTTCTCTCGCCGCTTTCGTTACTGCAATCGAAGCTTTCGTCGCCAGGCACCCGAAGCACATCGGTTCCATCGCCTTGCTTATAACCTCCGACGAGGAGGGCGTCGCCACTGATGGCACGGTGAAGGTTGTGGAAATGCTTTCCGCGCGCGGTGAACAAATTGATTTCTGTGTAGTGGGCGAGCCGACCGCGGTAAACAAAGTGGGCGATACCATCAAAAATGGTCGCCGCGGCTCCCTCTCGGGCACGCTGACGGTGCGAGGCATACAAGGGCATATCGCTTACCCGCAATTGGCGCGCAATCCCATTCACCAGGCATTGCCGGCATTGACTGAACTCAGCGCAATCGAGTGGGATCGTGGCAATCAGGATTTTCAACCCACCAGTTTCCAGATTTCGAATATCCACGCGGGCACCGGCGCGAATAATGTGATTCCGGGCGGTCTGGAAGTGTTATTCAACTTGCGCTTCTCCACCGAATGCACTGACGACGGCCTGCGTCGTCGCGTACACGAAGTGCTCGACCGGCACGGTCTCGACTACAGTATCGAGTGGTCGTTATCCGGCAATCCTTTTCTTACGCCACGTGCCGAATTGGTGGAAGTCGCGCGTCGCGCAATCCGCGAAACCGTCGGCATCGAAACCGAGCTTTCGACCACGGGCGGCACCTCGGATGGCCGCTTTATCGCGCGCATTTGCTCCCAGGTTATCGAGCTTGGCCCGGTAAACGCCTCGATCCACAAGCTCGACGAACACGTCGAACTCGAAGCCATCGACCAGTTGCATGCGATTTATCTGCGCATGCTGGAAACACTCCATACGTAGTGTCTGCCGTTGCAAAAATCGGAACAGTGGCGGAGGCGCTCGAAAGCGCGACAACGCGCTTTGAGCGCGCACGCCTGTTTTTTGGACATGGGACGCATCATGCTTACGACGAAGCCGCTTGGCTGATGTTGCATGTGCTGCGCGCGCCGATCGACGGACTTGCGGGGGTGCTCGGACGCACGCTGACTGCAAAGCAAGCGGCGGGCTTCGACACATTAGTCGAGCGGCGAATCAAACAGCGCGTGCCGGCTGCTTATTTAGTTCAAGAAGCTTGGCTGGGACCACATCGTTTTTATGTGGACGAACGCGTGATCATTCCGCGTTCCTTCATCGCAGAATTGCTCGCGGAGAAACTTCATCCCTGGGTCGAAAAGCCGGGCAGGACGATGGACGTGCTGGACATGTGTACCGGGTCCGGTTGCTTGGCTATCGTGGCGGCGCTTAATTTCCAGCGAGCCAAAGTCGATGCGGTTGACCTATCGGAACCGGCTCTTGTGGTCGCGCGTCGGAATGTGCGAGCGTACAAACTTGAAGAGCGGGTGCGCTTGTTGAAGTCCGATCTGTTCCGCGCAGTGCCGCAGAAACCTTACGACCTTATTCTGAGCAATCCGCCATATGTGGATGCGGCGAGCATGCGGACGCTACCGAAGGAATATCGGCACGAACCCGATATGGCCCTGACTTCCGGTCGCGACGGGCTTGACGCCGTTCGCGTGATCCTGCGGGAAGCGAAGCAGTATTTGAAAGAAGGCGGATTGTTGGTGGTGGAGATCGGTCACAACCGCGAACAATTGGAAAGGGCTTTTCCGCACTTGCCCTTCACATGGCTTGAAGTCAGTGCAGGCGATCGCTACGTCTTCCTGCTGGAAGCCTCACAATTGCTTTAGCGATTTTCGCGGAGCACGGCAGGGTGCGAGAAATGTTCTTTCAGCCCGTGCATCACCGCGCGGATCCCATCTTCTTCCAGTCGATCCAAGAGCGCCTCTAGATCGGCTTTGCTGTCCGGCAGTTCGACATTTTCATCATCGATGCTGCGCACAAACATCAAAGGCGCCACGATGGCGAAATACATCTGATTCTGACCGCTTTCTCCGAGCACTTCCAAAAGGCGACACAGTGCCCTCGCACCGGGTTTTTGTAGCGTGATACGTCTCGCGCGCCGATCGATCACAGTGACTTGTTGCGCTACCCCTTTGCCAACTACTTGCGTGCGCGCTTTGGCTGCCACACTTCTCATTGCCCCTCCCAAATGGACGTCTTTGGACATCTTATGGTGACGTGCCTATGCGACATTATTAATAAATCGCGGACGAATACAATCGGCCAATCGTCGTATCCCGGTGAATTGGCGTCCCCTGGTTATTCAGGTACCTGGAGGGAAGGCGGGTCAAGAGAGGCAAGGTTAGCGGCCGTCTTATGGGACGAATCCCTATTTCTGGATTGAAAGGGTTTTCTACTGACGAGCGCATTGGGCAGGTGAGGCAGCCCGCAAATATTTAAGTTGTGTGTCCCGGGCTGCAGAGTTAATAACCCCACGTGGTCCGGACAAATAATGCGACTCCCATTGCAACGATGACCGCGAGCATGGTGAGACAGCCGGCGAGCATGACAAAGAACAGCCGTTCGCTAAGCTTTATTTTCATATCCCCTCCCCAGAGGAATAACCATTTTAGCTCAAGGCTTACCGAGATGGCTTAAAAAATGGTCAACGAAACCTGTATCTCAACAGGCTTCAGGAGAGGTAAGTATTTGATTTTGGGGTGGCTGATGGGACTCGAACCCACGACGACTGGAATCACAATCCAGGACTCTACCAACTGAGCTACAGCCACCACTGTTCTTGGCGCGCCCGACAGGGATCGAACCTGTAACCCCCAGCTTAGAAGGCTGGTGCTCTATCCAATTGAGCTACGGGCACTCTATCGAATACCGCGATGTCGGAATCGCCAGTCCTTCTCGCGAAGGACATCTTTTACTGGTCGGGGTGGAGAGATTTGAACTCCCGACATCCTGGTCCCAAACCAGGCGCGCTACCAGGCTACGCTACACCCCGAAGGGGGCGTAGTTTAAGCGCTGGAAGGTATAGGGTCAAACGAAGGCCCGAAAGGCGAAAAGCCGCCAGGCTTTCGAGTAGTTTTTTAGGGCTGGCGTTCAGGCACGGCCGGCCTTCGCGCGTCGATTTACTTATTCTCACTCGCCCAGCTTGGCGCTGACGCGCGAACTATCCTTGGCGCTAAGTGGGTTTCCTTAAGCCGCTTTCTCGTCGTCCAGGTTGAGCTTGAATTCGCTGAAGGAAGTGCCGCCGGGTGTTTCTTCTACTGGCGCCTGTGCCGCACTGAGTGCGGGCGCAGTGGCAGTGGCAGGTTCTGCCTCGGTATTGTTCATCTGCCACATCAGGTTATTGGCCGAATCGGCATTTGCCAGCGCTTCTTCCTTGGAGATGACGCCTTCGCGATAGAGCCCGAACAGCGCCTGTTCGAAAGTCTGCGAACCGGGCGAAAGGCTTTTTTCCATCGCTTCCTTGATTTCGTTCACTTCGCCTTTTTCGATCAGATCGGCGACGTGGCGCGAATTCAGCATTACTTCCACAGCAGGCGTGCGCTCGCCTTTCAGATTTCGCACCAGACGTTGCGACACCACGCAGCGCAGCGAAGCCGACAAATCCTGCAAGAGCGCGGGGCGGTTTTCCAGCGGGTAGAAGCTAATAACCCGGTTGAGCGCGTGATAGGCGTTGTTCGCATGCAGCGTTGCCAGGCACAAGTGACCCGATTGCGCGTAGGCGATAGCCATGGTCATGGCTTCGCGATCGCGGATTTCGCCGATCAGAATCACATCGGGCGCCTGACGCAAGGCATTGCGAAGCGCAATGTGATAGGACTGCGCGTCGGTGCCGAGTTCGCGTTGATTGACGATCGATTTCTTATGTTTGAACAGAAACTCGATAGGATCTTCGATGGTAATGATATGGCCGGACATGAGCGCGTTGCGATGATCGATCATCGCCGCGAGCGACGTGGATTTGCCCGAACCTGTCGCGCCGACCATCAAGATCAGCCCGCGCTTTTCCATTACGATGTCTTTAAGTACGGGTGGCAAACCGAGGGAGTCGAAGGGCGGTACGGTGCCCGGAATGAAACGCACCACCATCGCTGGGGTGGCACGTTGCATGAAGCAGCTAATCCTGAAACTACCTAACCCGGGAATGGGGTAGGAAGTATTGAGCTCGAAACTCTGATCGAATTCGGCTATCTGCCGCTCGTTCAAAATTTCAGTCATCATCGCCCGGACCATATCGGGCTTGATGATTTGTTGATTGACCGGGATGGTGTTGCCGTTGATCTTGATGCTGATGGGTGCGCCCACCGATACGAAAATATCGGAGGCATTCTTTTCCGCCATCAACTCAAGCAGCCGCTTCATCGCCATCTGGTATTTCTCCTTGTAGGCGCGA
>DATEEW010000042.1:0-5379 GCA_035280965.1 Burkholderiales bacterium | reverse complement strand
CTCGAAACCCTGGCCGATCTAGATACCCCCCTTTCGATTTACCTCAAGCTCGCCAATCGTCCGCATACCTATTTGCTGGAATCGGTGGTGGGCGGCGAACGTTTCGGGCGCTATTCCTTTATTGGACTCGCGGCACGCACGCGTATCGAGGCGGTCGGCACCCAAGTCAGCGTTTATTGCGACGAAACGCTGGTCGAGCAAAACGACGGCGATCCACTGGAATTTGTGCGCGCTTATTTAGCGCGATTCAAAGCGGCCGAGTTCAAAGGGTTGCCCCGCTTTTGCGGTGGCCTTGTCGGCTACTTCGGCTATGACACCGTGCGTTGGATCGAACACAAACTGAGCCATGCGGTGAAGCCTGATCCGCTAGGCAGCCCCGACATGCTCCTGCTGCAATCCGAAGAGCTCGCGGTTGTCGACAATTTGAGCGGCAAACTATATCTAGTCGTTTATGCGGACCCGACGCTGGAGGGCGCGTATCGATCTGGACGCGAGCGCCTCGACATGCTGGCAGGGATGCTGCGCGCGCCACTCGCGCTGCCGGCGGAGCAGAAGTATCAAAATCCTGCTGCTGAATCCGGCTTTGGCGAAGCGGCTTTCAAAGCCGCGGTGGAGCGTGCAAAACGCTACATTTTCGATGGCGACATCATGCAGGTCGTTCTTTCGCAGCGCATGAGCCAGAGCTTCAAAGCGTCCCCGCTCACGTTGTACCGCGCGCTGCGTGCTTTGAACCCGTCGCCGTATATGTTCTATTTTGATCTCGCAGATCAGCATATCGTCGGTGCATCGCCGGAGATTCTGGTGCGGCTCGAAGACGAAGAGGTGACGGTGCGCCCGATTGCAGGTACTCGACCGCGTGGCAAGACGGTCGAAGAAGACATCGCCCTGGCCGAAGACTTGCGCGCCGATCCGAAAGAGCGCGCCGAGCATGTGATGCTCGTCGACCTGGGGCGCAACGACGTGGGTCGCGTGGCGCAAATCGGTTCGGTACGCTTAACTGAAAGCATGGCCATTGAACGCTACTCGCATGTGATGCATATCGTTTCGAATGTCGAAGGAAAGCTGAAAGAAAACTTGGATGCGATCGACGTTCTGCGCGCGACGTTTCCCGCCGGCACGGTAAGCGGTGCTCCCAAAGTGCGGGCGATGGAAATCATTGATGAGCTGGAGCCGGTCAAGCGCGGGATTTACGCAGGCGCAGTGGGTTATTTAGGGTTCAATGGGGACATGGACGTTGCTATTGCCATTCGCACGGCGGTGCTGAAAGATCAAATGCTTCACGTGCAGGCCGGCGCCGGTATCGTGGCCGACTCTGTACCCGAGAGCGAGTGGCTGGAGACCTGCAACAAAGCCAAAGCGTTGTTGCGCGCGGCGGAAATCGCTGCTCAAGGCCTCAATACCGGAACGGAGTCCTGATCGTGTTATTGATGATCGACAACTACGATTCTTTCACCTACAACCTGGTGCAATATCTAGGTGAATTGGGTGAAGACGTGCGCGTGGTGCGTAACGACGAAATAACGCTGGAAGAAATCACTGCGATGAAACCCGATCGCATTGTCGTTTCGCCTGGCCCTTGTTCGCCGAATGAAGCGGGCATTTCGGTGGCACTTATCAAGGAGTTCGCCGGGAAGATTCCGATTCTTGGAGTGTGTCTGGGTCACCAAAGCATCGGGCAAGCTTTCGGCGGGAAAGTTGTGCATGCGGGCAAGGTCATGCACGGCAAGACCAGCGCGGTGCATCACGCCGACAAAGGCGTATTCAAGGGCTTGCCGCAAGATTTTCGTGCTACGCGTTATCACTCACTTGCGATCGAGCGCGAATCGATGCCAGATTGTCTGGAGGTGACGGCTCAAAGCGAAGACGGCGAAATTATGGGTGTGCGTCATCGGGACTACGCGGTCGAAGGTGTGCAGTTCCACCCCGAGTCCATTCTCACCGAGCACGGGCATCAACTGCTGCAAAACTTTCTCAACGACTCGAAGACGTCACGCAAATGAGCGCGCGCATAAAAATGAACCCTCAAGAGGCGCTGCTGCGCGCCATCGAGCATCGGGAGATTTTCCACGACGAAATGCTCGACTTGATGCGCCAGATCATGAGCGGCGAGATGTCGCCGGTGATGATCGCGGCATTGACGATCGCTCTCCGGGTGAAAAAAGAAACTATTGGTGAAATCACCGCGGCGGCGCAAGTTATGCGCGAATTAGCCACCAAAGTCAGCGTGCGCAATCCCCATCGCTTGGTCGATGTAGTTGGTACGGGCGGCGACGGCGCCCGCACTTTCAATATCTCGACGGCATCTATTTTTGTATGTGCGGCTGCGGGTGCGCGTGTCGCCAAACACGGTGGTAGGGCGGTTTCCAGTCAATCTGGAAGTGCGGATGTACTCGAAGCCTTAGGCGTCAATATCAATCTATCACCCCAGGCGGTAGGCGACTGCATTGACGAAGTCGGGGTCGGGTTCATGTTCGCACCCAATCATCACGCCGCAATGAAACATGCCGCGCCGGTTAGGCGCGAACTCGGCGTGCGGACCATATTTAATATTTTGGGACCCCTTACCAATCCCGCCGGAGCGCCTACGCAATTGATGGGCGTTTTTCATAAGGACCTCGTCGGCATTCTGATTCGTGTTTTGGAGCGGCTGGGCTCACGACATGCAATGACCGTATTCGGCGCTGAGGGTTTGGACGAAATCTCCATTAGCGGCGAAACCTACATCGGGGAATTGAAGGGCGGGCAAATCAATGAGTTCGTCGTCACACCTGAACGCTTTGGTCTGCCGCTGCACGATTCAGCCGGCCTGCGTGTGGCCAACGTGGAAGAATCAAAAACGATGGTTTTGAGCGTTCTGGATAACAAGGCCGGCGCGCCTCGCGACATCGTTGCCTTGAATGCGGGCGCTGCGATTTATGTCGCGGGTCAAGCGCCCACTTGGGAGGAGGGTGTCGAAAAGGCCCTAAAAATGCTCGCTAGCGGTGCGCCGCGAGCCAAGCTCGACCAATTCGTGCAATACACCCAGAAGGCTGCGCGTGGCTGACATTCTGCAACGCATTTTGGCTGTCAAAGCAGAGGAGGTTGCCGCTGCTAAAAAGCGAGTTTCGCTTCATGCGCTCGACGAACAAATCAATGCAGCAGGAGAGGTCCGTGACTTCGTTAATGCATTACGTAGTCGGGTAATGCGTCGGGAACCGGCCGTCATTGCAGAAATCAAGAAAGCCAGCCCAAGCAAAGGTCTCCTTCGCGAAAATTTCGATCCGGCCGCGATTGCTGCCTCTTACGTGCGACATGGAGCCGCCTGCCTCTCTGTACTGACTGATCGCGAGTTTTTTCAAGGCGCGCCGGAATATCTGCAAGCCGCTCGAGCTGCCTGCTCGATTCCGGTGCTGCGCAAAGATTTCATGATCGACCCCTACCAAGTTTTTGAGTCACGCGCGATAGGTGCTGATTGCATCCTGTTAATAGTGTCGGCGTTAAGCGTGGCCCAAATGCAGGAGCTTGAGGATGCTGCGATGCGGCAAGGCTTGGCGGTCCTAGTAGAGATACATGGAGCGGACGAATTAGAACCTGCCCTGGCATTAAAGACGCCGCTAATTGGTATCAATAACAGGAACTTGAGAACTTTTGAAACGCGTCTGGAGACGACCCTCGATCTACTGCCAATGATTCCCCCGGATCGTTTGATCGTTACGGAAAGTGGAATTTCCACCCCTAATGACGTCTCGTGCATGTGCGAGGCAGGCGTTTATTCTTTCCTGGTCGGCGAGGTTTTCATGCGCGCCACAGAACCGGGTCGCGAGTTAGAGCGTCTTTTCGGCAATATCCGCTAAGTTACTGTTCCGTTACGACTGCCGAGCCCCAATTCGATTGTTGTATTCACGCAACAAATCCCGTGAATTCTTTCACTGATTTCAGGCTTTCCCTTGCTTGGCCTCTCCGGCTTTGGGCACTATCGTGCCAACCCTCGGAGTAAGTAGGGAGGGCCCGAGACGGTGAGGCGAACGAATTCGCGCTTCGCCGGGATTTTCAAAATAGAGGAGAAGTATCAATGCAGAAGAAACTGCTTGCCCTGGCAATCGCCGGCGCAATGGCCGCTCCGCTGGCCGCACAAGCACAAGGCTCCAACGTCACGATTTACGGCTCGTTGAAGCCTTCTATCGACTTTGTCGATAATGGCGACGAAAGTGGCGTCTCCGTTCAATCCAACAACTCGTTGATCGGCTTCAAAGGCTCGGAAGATCTGGGCAACGGCCTGAAAGCGATTTTCCAACTGGAAAGCCAACTGGACTTCGACGAGCGCGGTGATACCGACGCTGGCGACGGACAGTGGGTGCGTCGTGATTCGTGGGTTGGTCTCTCCGGTGGCTTCGGCTCCGTAGTGATCGGTAACATGTTCCCCGCGTACAAGCGTTCGACCGACTTCGCCGATCCCTTTGCAGACAGCATCGGTGACTACAACAACATCGTTGGTTCCCTTGCTAACGGCGCTGACGAATTCAACACTCGCTTCAGGAACGCTGTGCATTACACCTCTCCCAACTGGGGCGGCTTCTCCTTGCAGGCCACCTATGGTCTGCGTGGCGACGGCGACGGCGACGGTTTCGAAGACGACAGCGACGATGTTGAAGATGATTCCTTCAGCGTGAGCGGTACCTACGTTTGGGGTCCGATGACACTGACCGCGGCCTACGAAGATCAGGCCGATAGCGTTGGCGAAGGCACTAAAGCTTTCAAAATCGGTGCCGGCTACAAATTCGGCAATACCACCCTCGCCGCACTGTATGCGAAAGAAAATTTCGGCGACGTTGGTTTGGATGATGACTTGGAACACGATGTATTCTTTGCCAGCATCAAGCATGCGATCGGCAAAATCGACTTGGCAGCCTCCTACACTTGGGCTGATGAGTTCGATGCCATTGAAGACAGCGGCGCGCAAGCCTTCGCAGTGGGCGCAACCTACAACCTGTCCAAACGCACCAGCATCATGGCGCTGTATGCTCTCGTGAAAAACGACGACGCCTCCTTCTACGGCTTCGATTCGGGCTACGACCCGTTTGTCGATGCAGACGGAGAGGCCGACGATGTGAGCGGTTTCTCGGTTCGCCTGCGTCACAATTTCTAAGAATAAATAGTTCTCGCAAGACCTCAAACGGGCACCTTCGGGTGCCCGTTTTTTATTTCGCGGCGCCTGTGGGACAATCGCCGCATGCTCAATTTCGACAAATTGATTCTGCGCTTTGATAGCGCCTTACGCGCTGTTGTCACAGGCGCAGTGGCGAGTCGAGCCTTTCCGGACGCAGATGAGCCAAACGGCGTCTTAGATGACTCCATCCGCCGAGAATCTGCGGCCTTGATGCGTGTGAACCATTGTGGTGA
>DATEEW010000041.1:0-10038 GCA_035280965.1 Burkholderiales bacterium | reverse complement strand
CGATAAATCGAACTGGCCCACCGGTTTGATGAATCGGAATAAGCGATAAAAAGGCCGGGTCAGCATATCGAATATGTAGCCCAGCGGATGATGCGGATTTACCCAACTGATAACGACATGGACGATAACGATGAGCATGATCAGTCGCAGCATATCTCGCATCAAATCCAGAATCGAGTGCAAGAACAGCCCGCTAAAAGAGAAGGCAATGCCGACGAGCAGCATTAATAAAATCAGCTTCGCAACTATGAGCAGCCAAGCCGCCACAATGCTGGCGAGGTCGTGTCGCCGAAAAGGCGGCACTACGCGTCGCAATGGTTTAACGATCCAATCGGTGAGCGCGATGGTGAACTGGCCGATGGGATTGCGAAAGGGCACCTTGAAACTTTGCAGCAGGAAACGCAGCAAAACCAGGAATACGAAAAAGCCGAATAGCGCTTCGAGTAAGAAGCTACCGATTTGTACGAGCATAGGAACCTATCTCATCTCTGCGCGTGATCGCGACCGAGCCGATTTGCTGTCCTGGCAAGGCGTCGACGACGACGTTTGGTTAATCCAAATTAGAAGAAGGCGACGCAGCCGGGGCGGCAAATCGGCCTGTCCCTTCGGGTTGCCGCTCGAAAGCGGCGTCTGCGTCGTTGCGGGCCCTTGCAATAGATGGCTATTGCTGCGGCCCCGCAGCCTAGCATCCATCCACTTTGAGCGAGCAACGCGATTCATGTGCAGTGATGAGATAGATTCTAATCGCGCCCCAATTCGTCGCCCAATGCCGTCGCGCGAGCACTGGCCGCTTTGACGGCGCGCATAATCGCGTCGCCGACCCCCTTCTCTTTCATGCAGATCAACGCCGCTTCGGTGGTGCCGCCTTTTGAGGTGACGCGTTCGCGCAGCTTATGCACGGGCTCCTCGCTACGCGCTGCCAATTCGGTTGCGCCGCGCAAGGTGTCGATGATGAGCGCGCGAGCCGTATCGATTGGCAAACCCAGAGACTCCGCCGCACGCTGCATCGCTTCGATGAAATAAAAGACGTATGCGGGGCCGCTGCCCGAAATCGCAGTGACCGGATCCAGCAGTTCTTCCTCGTCCACCCAAACCACGCGGCCGACCGCTTCGAGAATTGTTTTGACCTGCTCGCGTTGCGCCGCCGACACCGCGGGTGCCGCATACGCGCCGCTGATCCCCAGACCGATCAAGGCCGGGGTATTGGGCATGCACCGGGCCAAATGAGTCGTGCCGCCTAGCCAGCGTGAGAGATCAGGCAAACGAATGCCTGCCGCAATAGAAAGAACCAAGGAACCCTTGATGTAGGGCGCCAGGTTTTGCGCAACGCTTCGCATGTGCTGCGGCTTGACTGCGAGGACCAAAACATCGCCCATCGGTCCCGCCAGCGCCGCTTCAGCGAAGCACTCTACGCCGTAATAGGTTTTTAGCCGCTCCCGGGCTTCGGGCAACACTTCAACCACGCGAATCTGTCGCGCTTCGAAGCCTTTGGCAAGCAGGCCGCCGATAAGCGCGGCCGCCATATTGCCGCCGCCGATGAATGTGATGTTCATATGTTGTTATTCGATGAGGAAAGCGGGCGATCCCCGAATATAGCCGTCCCGACGCGTAAAAGGGTACTGCCGGCCGCGATAGCTGTTTCTAGATCGTCCGACATGCCCATGGAGAGCGTATCCAGGGGTAAACGGTTCGCCTGTAGCGCCGCGTGCAGCCGGGCCAGCGACTCGAAGCGCCGGCGGCTCAAATCGCGGTCTTCGGTGGGCTCGGGGATGGCCATCAGGCCGCGCAGTCGAACCTGCGGTAAACGGGCCACGGCTTGCGCCAAGGCGGGTACTTCGGCCGGCGCAACCCCGCTTTTGCTCGCCTCTCCGCTGATATTGACCTGGATACACAGGTTCAACGGGTCTTTTGAGTGAGGTCGTTGCTGCGATAACCGTTCTGCGATTTTGAGCCTGTCCACCGAATGCGCCCAATCGAAGTTTTCGGCGATGGCGCGCGTTTTATTGCTTTGAATCGGCCCGATGTAGTGCCAAATGAG
The DNA here is from genome assembly GCA_035280965.1 of Burkholderiales bacterium. Taxonomy (GTDB): domain Bacteria; phylum Pseudomonadota; class Gammaproteobacteria; order Burkholderiales; family SG8-39; genus DATEEW01. The sequence continues at coordinate 8,000 of DATEEW010000041.1, read as the reverse complement.
GGGCAAATCCGCCAAAGCAGCCATTTTGGCGAGCGCTTCCCGCACATAACTCTCGCCAAAATCGCTTTGCCCGACCATGTGAACACCCCGCAAAGCCTCCGCCGGCACCGACTTGCTGACGGCGACGAGAATTATGTCACGGGCATTTCGATGCGAGAGGAGGCATGCGTCCGCTATACGAGAGCGTACGGCTTGCAGCCCATTTTTGCTTATGTCCATAATCAGCCCCGCTATGGTCGGAACGATCGTCCGGCCGAATCAGGGAACAAATTATATGGACATCTCCGAGCTGCTGGCCTTTGTCGTCAAGAACAAAGCCTCCGACCTGCACTTATCTTCCGGCTTGCCGCCCATGATTCGCGTGCACGGCGACGTGCGGCGAATCAACCTTCCGGCGCTGGAACACAAAGACGTGCACGGCATGATCTATGACATCATGAACGACGCCCAGCGCAAGACTTACGAAGAACATCTGGAATGCGACTTTTCCTTCGCCATTCCGGGCCTTGCGCGTTTTCGCGTGAACGCTTTCGTGCAACAGCGCGGTGCGGCCGCGGTGATGCGGACCATTCCTTCCAAAGTACTGTCGCTCGAAGAGCTAAACGCACCGAAAATTTTCGGCGAAATCGCGCAGCAACCCCGCGGTATCGTGTTGGTGACCGGGCCGACAGGCTCCGGAAAATCCACCACCCTTGCGGCCATGATCAATCAGATCAACGATAACGATTATGGGCACATTCTGACCATCGAAGACCCGATCGAGTTCGTGCATGAATCGAAGAAGTGCCTGATCAATCAGCGCGAGGTCGGACCGCATACGCTGTCTTTCTCGAACGCGCTCCGCAGCGCGCTGCGCGAGGACCCGGACATCATCCTGGTTGGCGAAATGCGCGACTTGGAGACCATTCGCTTGGCGTTGACCGGCGCGGAAACCGGCCACTTGGTTTTCGGCACGCTGCACACCAGTTCGGCCGCGAAGACCATCGACCGTATCGTCGACGTGTTCCCGGCTGCGGAAAAAGAAATGGTGCGCGCGATGTTGTCCGAATCGTTGCGCGCGGTTATTTCGCAAACCTTGCTCAAAACAAAGTCCGGCGAAGGCCGCGTGGCCGCTCACGAAATCATGATAGGCACGCCCGCGATTCGTAACCTGATTCGAGAAAACAAAGTCGCGCAAATGTATTCATCCATTCAGACTGGTCAACAATACGGCATGCAGACCATGGACCAGAATCTACTGGAATTGGTGAAGCGCAACGTGGTCAGCATGGCCGAAGCGCGCAACAAAGCCATGAACAAAGACAATTTCATAGGCTAAAGGCCTATGAACGCACACAAAAGGAGCATCGCATGGAACGCGATCAGGCCACAAAATTCATTTACGACTTGCTGCGTCTCATGGTTGCCAAGAAAGCCTCGGACCTGTTTATTACCGTCGGTTTTCCGCCCGCGATCAAACTGGACGGCAAAATGACTCCGGTGTCGCAACAACCGTTGTCCGCACAACACACCGCGGAATTGGTGCGCTCGGTAATGAACGATCGCCAAGCCGCCGAATTCGAAGCGACCAAGGAATGCCAGTTCGCTATCAGTCCCGGCGGCATCGGCCGTTTCCGCGTCAGCGCTTTGGTGCAACAAGGCAGTATCGGGATGGTGATGAGGACCATCAATTCGACTATCCCGACGGTGGAAGAGCTGGGCTTGCCGCCGGTGCTCAAAGACATTTCGCTGACCAAGCGCGGCCTGGTCATCATGGTGGGCGCTACCGGCTCCGGTAAATCGACCACGCTTGCAGCGATGGTCGGATTCCGCAATGAGAATTCCTACGGCCATATCATCACCATCGAAGATCCGGTGGAATATGTTCACCCGCATAAGAACTGCATCATCACCCAGCGCGAAATTGGCGTGGATACCGATTCATGGGAAGCGGCCTTGAAGAACACGCTGCGTCAGGCACCCGATGTGATTCTGATGGGCGAGATTCGCGACCGCGAAACCATGGACTATGCCATTGCCTTCGCCGAAACCGGCCACTTGTGTATGGCGACCTTGCACGCCAACAGCGCCAACCAGGCGATCGACCGGGTCATCAACTTCTTCCCCGAAGAACGTCGTCCGCAGTTGCTGATGGACTTGTCGTTAAACCTGCGTGGCATGGTGTCGCAGCGTTTGATCCCCGTGCGTGAAGGCCGCGGTCGCGTTGCGGCGGTGGAAATCATGCTCAACTCGCCACTCATCGCCGATTTGATTTTCAAAGGGGACGTGCACGAGATCAAGGAGATCATGAAGCGCTCGCGTGAACTGGGGATGCAGACCTTCGACCAGCACTTGTTCGAACTGTACGATAGCGGTGTCATCACCTATGAAGACGCGCTGCGCAACGCTGATTCGGTCAACGATCTGCGTCTATCGATCAAACTGCATTCCAAAGAAGCGAAGAACAAAGACATCACCAAAGGTATCGAGCACCTCGATATCATCAAGTGAAAAACGCCCAGCGTTTTTCATCCTCATGAAAATGCGGACCCACAAACTCACGGCCATCGCTGCGAAAGCGGCGAGCCAGTCGCGATAAAAACCCCCGCCTGCTGGCGGGTTTTTTATTCTCGCTGCGTTTCCATAGTGTGCCCGCATTGTGAAGTGCGGTTCTTATTAATAGAACTCGCTTCGGAAGAACGCAGTTTAGGCATGCTTGAGGAATCAGAGATCGATGAAGAATGGGACAGTCCTTCAAAGAAAACTGTTGACGCGCTTAGGTAACAAAGGAGTCCATGTCAGTAGCCGTTGAAACATGGTTCGGTGATGCATTCGAACTTTTGCATCCCTCATTGCAAGCACTTCACAGATCAGGGGGCACCCTCTCGGGCACCGTCGACGTCCGCCTTGGCGCTGGTCTCGCTGGCTGGATAGGTCGCCGGCTCGCACGCCAGCTAGGAATCCCGGCACGCGATGGGGCTATGCCTATGAGTGTCTCCATCTACGGCAACGAAAAGGAGCTTCATTGGGATCGCACATTTAATGAAGCCTACACATTCACCTCAACTTTTACGCCATCAGGCAGCTATCCCTACGGTCATTGGATTGAGTCATCGGGTCGGCTCCGCCTCAATTTAGGCGTTTCCATCGTCAATGGAGGTTGGATATGGCGCCCAATGGGAGGCCGACTGTGGGGCATCCCGATCCCCATTTTGCTTTTGCCCCGCACGTCGGCATCGAAGCGGATCGAGGGCGGGCTGTATCAGTTCAATGTCGATGTTGGCCTCCCCTTGCTTGGCACAGCACTCTCCTATAGCGGGAAGCTGGTGCTTGAACCGCTCCATCAAGAGAAGCCTCTCGTAACATCTAGTTCAAAGAACACACAATGAAAACAAATACAGAAGACATGTCGCCCACGCTTACACGCTACCGCCCGGTTGGCTTTGATTGGATATGCTTTCTCGCACTGCTACCTGCTGTTCTCGGTATCGCAGGTGTCATGGCATGCATGTTGGCGATCGCGATGCCTTACATATTTATCATGTTTTTTGGGATAACTATTCTTCTGGTTCCTGAATACATTTCCGTTTGGGCGATTTCAGCAGTAGGGCTTGGATTCTTGTTGAGACTCTGGATTCGGCTCATTCACCCACTCAGGGGGAAAATGGTATTCGACTTGTTCTGTGCGCTGGGGTTTAGTTTTGTCATACCGCGGGTCGTCCGGCAGATACTGGAAATTCTCCAAAATTACAATCCGAGCGAGCCCTATCTTCAAGGTGCGATCGCCATCATTAGCCTGGCGAGTTACCCGGTGGTAGCCGTAACGATTGCATTGCGTCTATATGTGCGCAGCTCCCCAAGACTTTCATCTATCTCGCTCAAATGGGCGCGGCTGGGAAAATTCGCTGGCAGCGCAGGAATTGCCCTTCTCTGGGTAATAGGCACGGTCGGAAGTTTTGCTTTTGTCGAAGAAGTCGGCCCACTCTTAAAAAAGCGGCGGCTTGCGGCTGAAGAGGTAACGCGCATAAATAATAAACATCCGATTGCGAAGCAAATATGCAGCAACGACCTCGATGGTGCTAAGGCAGCAATTGAAAAACCGGATGTGCAGCTGGATCCGAACATCATTGGTTTGATCATTCACAGTTGCCTCTCCCAATATATAGCGGCGCCTGTGAGAGGACCAGAGGGAACCCGGTTTTATTCCGAACGCATCCCGGTGATCATCGAGGCCATCGCGCTTGCAGAGAAAAGGCAAGGCATTGACTCGACTCAGGGCTGTACCGATCTCCAGAAGCAATTGCTGAGGCGTATTTACGATGAAGATACAAGTCTTGCCGGACTTGATCATTTCATCAATCGTCGTTGGCCGATAGCGTGCTACGCCGTGAGTTACGATGGGCAGTATTCCTTCCCATTGTGGTGGACGACCGTCTATCAATATCAAGGATTGACCGAAGAGAAAGCGGTACGTTTGAAGACAAGAGGAATTGATTTTGGCGTCAAGGATTCTCATGAGAAGACCTTGCTCGAAAGCAATACGAATCATTTTCGGGATAGTGTCGCCCCGGAGGTGCTCCAACTATTAAAGGGCGATTGATGATTTCGCAATCTCAATCGTGATCCGTTCGGTCGCTTGTGGGAAGTTCTTTGTATTCCGTCAATCCGGTCGCGCTAAAGCGCGCCGGTTACTTCAACCAGTTAGGCGCGATTCGTATGACCATCACGATTACCGCCTTTGAACGATCACCCGACGGCGGCAAGGGACTGGCGCGTGATACGCGCGTTCGCTGGGCGCTGGAGGAGGTGGGCCAACCTTACGAGGTTCGTCTCGTTTCGTTCACGGCGATGAAGGAGTCCGCACATCTGGCGCTTCATCCTTTCGGGCAGATTCCGACCTACGAAGAAGGCAATCTCGTCTTGTTCGAGACGGGGGCGATCATGTTCCATATCGCGGAGGGCTATGCGGGTCTGTTGCCAGACGATGCGAATGCCCGGGCTTGCGCGATCACATGGATGTTCGCCGCGCTCAGCACTGTGGAGCCGCCGATTCTTGAACTCGCGAACGCCAAGCTTCTTGAGGGCGACAAGCCCTGGTCCGTGCAACGCATACCTCTCGTCGAGGATCGCGTCCGTAATCGGCTGGGCCAACTTTCCCGTCGCCTCGGGGATGCCGACTGGCTCGATGGCGCGTTCAGCGCGGGCGACCTGATGATGGTGTCGGTGCTGCTAAGGTTGAAAGCGTCGGGTATGTTGGACGAATATTCGAACCTTGCCGCCTATGTGGCGCGCGGCGAAGCGCGGTCTGCGTACAAGCGTGCCTTTGACGCTCAATTGGCGTTTAACACCGGCAAGCAACCGACGACAGGCTTATAGAGAGAAGGCCAATGGCAATTAATCTCTACGGCGATGCAGCTCCGCCTAACCCTGCGCTGGCGTGCCGGGTTTGTCCTTCCGCATATATCCCGCCACGATTTTGTATTCGAAGAGACGGCATTCGAGCGCGCCGTTGAATAGGGGCGTGCGTTTACTTGCTTTGAGGCCCAGGAGTTTAGGCAAACTCATATCCGCGCTGAAAAGATAGCAGCGCCAACCGGCAAAGCGGGCTTTGAGCGCATCGCCCAGGAGCGGATAGAAACTCTCCAACTCGGCATTGTCGCCGAGGCGTTTGCCATAGGGCGGGTTGGCAACGAAGACGCCGCCGGATGCCGGCGCCGGCAATTCGAGAACATTGGCCTGCTTCAACTCGACCGCGTGTTCCAGTCCGGCACTGCTTAAATTGGCGCGCGCGTATTTGAGTTCGTCACCATAAAGATCGGCGCCGAAAATAGGCACGGGGCTTTGGGCCAGTTGTTTTCCCTGCGCATCCGTTTGCAACGCCTGCCATAGATTTGAATCGAAGTGCCGCAGCTTTTCGAAACCGAAATGGCGTCGGCTGCCGGGAGCGATATTCAAAGCGATCTGCGCAGCCTCGACTAGCAAGGTGCCGCTGCCGCACATGGGGTCGAGGAAAGGCTCGTCAGCTTTCCAGCCGCTGAGCATGACGATGCCGGCCGCCAGATTTTCTTTGAGAGGGGCTTCTCCGGTGTCGACGCGATAGCCGCGTTTATAGAGTGGCTCTCCCGAGGTGTCCAGATAAATACTGGCGTTGTGCTCGTCGAGAAAACCGACGACGCGTACATTGGGGGCGCGAGTATCTACATCCGGGCGACTGCCTACTTCATCGCGGAAGCGATCGCAGATCGCATCTTTGATGCGCAAGGTGGTGAAGTCCAAACTGCGCAGTGGCGAGCGAATGGCCGTGATATCGACGCGGATGCTTTGATTGACATTGAAGTGCTGTTGCCAATCAACATTTCGCGCGAGGGCATACACGTCCTCTTCATTCCGATATGGCCCATGCGCCACGCGTAACAACACGCGGGTGGCCAAACGGCTTTCCAGATTGATGCGATAGCAAACGCGCCAATCGCCGTCGAACTTGGCGCCGCCGCCGGTGCTTTCCACGCCGGTGGCGCCGCAGGCTGACAGTTCTGATGCCAGCAGCGTTTCGAGACCGCGTGGGCAGGTGGCGAAGAAATTCATTTTCATTAGAAAGGCTTTACGACAGCGAGCACTGCTGCGGCAACGAGCAGAAGCACCGGGACTTCATTGAACCAGCGAAACCATTTATGGCTACGTCGATTGGTGGCAGTTTGAAATTTCTTCAACAAACGGCCGCAGGCATGGTGGTAACCGATCAGCAGTATGACCACCAACAGTTTCGCATTCATCCATCCGCTTCCGCGTCCTACGCCATAACCCAGCCACAGCCACAGGCCCAATAGAAGGGCGATCACCGCTAGCGGTTGCATGAAGCGATAGAGTTTGTGCGCCATCAGCATGAGGCGTTCGCGGGTGTTCGCGTCTTCTTCTATCGCCAAGTTCACAAAAATGCGCGGTAAATAGAATAAGCCCGCGAACCAGGCGGCGACGAAAACCAGGTGAAAAGCTTTAACCCAGAGCATGAACATTCATTTCAAGAGGCGACGGCGAAACAACAACAGTGACATATACAAGCCGACCGCCGCATAAGCGAGGAGTACCGTGATATGCAGCGCGATGTCGGTGGGCACTTCACCAAACATCAAGGGCCTTACCAGTAAAGTAGCGTGCGTTAAAGGCAAGACCTGCACTGCAGTTTGCACTGCTTGCGGCAGCGTGTCGATCGGATAAAAAACGCCGCAAAGCATGGCCATTGGCGTGATGAAGAGGGTGAAGTAATACATGAAGAAATCGTAGGACGGGGACAAGGCACAAACGCTCAAGGCCAGCGCTGAGAAAACCAAACCGAGCAGCGGAATCAACACGACAATCCACAACGAGAGTGCCGATGTGGCCAACCCCAGCCCCAAGATGACGGCCAGAATCGCGACACCGGACATGAAGCTTTTGGTGGTGGCCCACGCGAGCTCGCCGATTACAACGTCTTCCAAAGAAACCGGTGCGTTCAAAATCGCGTCCCAGGTCCGCTGCACGTGCATGCGGGAGAAAGCCGAATACAAAGCTTCGAAAGTAGCGGTGTTGGCGACGGAAAAACAAATGGTACCCGCCGCCAGAAAGGCGATATAAGACACACCCTTTACTTCGGGCAGGAACGTGCCGAGACCGAAACCCAGACCGAGCATATAGATCATCGGATCGGCGAGATTGCCCAGCACCGAAGGAATGGCCAGCTTGCGCCAGACCAAGGCGTTGCGACGCCAGACCGGCAGGAAACGCAGACTTAAACGCGGTATATAAATACTCAATCGCGTAACTCCCTGCCCGTCAGTTTCAAAAACACGTCTTCCAGATTGGCCGGTCGATGGAGATAACGCAACGCAGGGCGTTGGTCGAGTCCGCGCAGCAACTCGCCGACTTCGCGCGCGTAGCAAAACACGGTTTCGCCGCTGCGCTCGATACGTTCAGCACGTGCGGTTGCCGCCCAATCGTCGAGCCCTTCTCCGTGCACTTCCACAACATGCGGTTCGATGTGCTGT
>DATEEW010000040.1:0-11693 GCA_035280965.1 Burkholderiales bacterium | reverse complement strand
GAAGCGCGTGCTGACGAACGTGAAAACGCGGGGGACCTGGGGCGAAATCCAGTTGGGCAATTTGCTCGAACAAATCCTGACGCCCGAGCAGTACGAGCGCAACGTGGTGACCCGCGCCGGTTCGCGCGATCGCGTCGAATTTGCGATCAAGTTGCCTGGACGAAGCGAGGGGGCACCCATGTGGTTGCCTATCGATTGCAAATTCCCGCTCGAGGATTTCCAACGCTTGCAAGAAGCGCAGGAAGCCGCCGACCCCGCTATGGTCGAAGCCGCGGCGAAAGCGCTCGAAACCCGCGTGCGTCTGGAAGCCAAGAGTATCGCGGAAAAGTACATCGATCCGCCCAATACATCCGACTTCGCGTTGCTGTATCTGCCGATCGAAGGGTTGTACGCCGAAGTCTTGCGGCGCCCCGGTCTTTTCGATGCTTTGCAACGGGACTGGCGCGTAACGCTGTGTGGTCCCACCACCTTGACCGCGATCCTAAGCAGTCTGCAGATGGGTTTCCGGACACTTGCCATCGAGAAGCGCTCGAGCGAAGTGTGGGAAGTCCTTGGCAAAGTTAAAACAGAGTTCTCTAAATTCGGCGACGTGCTCGCCAAGACGAAGAAAAAACTGGAAGAGGCCACCAATCAAATTGGTGAAGCCGAGAAACGCACGCGCGTTATCGGACGCAACCTGCGCGATGTGGAGGCCGTTCCCGGTGGTGAAGTGGAGGCTTTGCCGGAGAGCGGCGATGAGTCTTCGGTGGTGGAACTGTTGCCCCGGATCGTGGAGCGCGATCAAAGTTGAAAGTCGGGCGCTCCGCCTATTTCAAACGGGCATTCAGCGAATCGTTGTGGCGGGAGCATCTGCTCGCGGAGTTTCATCCGCATTAGCGGTTCCCTGGGCCAGCCACGAAAGCGCATCGCCTTCGTGTATGAAGTGTTTTACCGTGAAACCCATATTTCCCGCAGCGGTATCGAAAAAGACGCCTTTTTCTATATGCTCGGGGAGTTCGAGGACAGCCGTTTTCAACCTAGGGCTGTCGGCCGGAATACTGCGAATATTGAAATAACTTTCGCTGAAGGAAGCGCGTCCGCGGAGTTCGCGGATGTCGATCAATAAACACTTGACGCCCGGTTGGCGGGCTAGTTTGACGACCTCGAGAATCATGTCGAGGATCAGACCAGGATCGTGGTCGCCGCGAATGGCAATATCCAAGATGCCGTCATCTCGCAAGTTACCGCTGACTTCGTGGGACATGGAGGCTCCCCCTCAAGAGCTAAGGAGGCTTAATAGCTTATGCGAGGCCTTCCATCAACTGAATATTGACTTTGTCACCGGGTTTTACGCTTCCGCGCTCGTGTTCCAGCACGATTAAACAATTCGCCTCGGACATGGAGCGAAGCACGCCGGAGCCCTGAGCGCCTGTAACGCGCACTTCCCATTCTCCTTGCCCATTGCGGGCGAGTACGCCGCGCTGGAACTCGGTGCGTCCTGGATTCTTCTTCAGCGCTGTGCTGCAGGTGACGCTCAACGTAGGCAATTCGATCTCTTCAGTGCGGCCAGCAAGCGCGAGCAATGCGCCGCGCACGAAAGCGTAGAAGGTAATCATTACCGATACGGGATTGCCAGGCAGGCCGAAAAAATAGGCCTCGCCGATTTTTCCTAGCGCCATCGGACGGCCCGGTTTCATTGCGATTTTCCAGAACAGGACTTCGCCGAGTTTGATCATCAGATCGCGTGTGAAATCGGCTTCGCCGACTGAAACGCCGCCGGAAGTAATTACCGCATCCGCGTTTTCAGAGGCCTCGCGAAAAGCTTTTTCCAAACTCGCGGGATCGTCGCGTACCACACCCATATCGATTACTTCGACGCCCAAGCGCGCGAGCATGCCGTAAATCGTGTATCGGTTGGAATCGTAAACTTCCCCCTCTTTCAACACGCTGCCTACCGACGCCAGTTCATCGCCGGTGGAGAAAAAAGCTACGCGTAATCGACGACGCACCGGTACTTCGGCAATGCCGAGCGAGGCCATCAAACCCAGATCGGCCGGAATGATCTGACGTCCCGCATGCAGTACGGCCTTGCCGACGCTCAAGTCCTCACCTGCGAGACGCTTGTTCTGACCGACTTTTTGGCCCGGAGGCACGACGATGTATTCGCCGTCTTTCTGCACCACTTCCTGAATGACGACTGTGTCCGTGCCTGGCGGCATGACCGCTCCGGTCATGATCCGCACCGCTTCGCCTTTGGCAACCTCCCTGCTGTAGCCGCGGCCCGCATAGGCGACACCGACTTCGCGCAAGCGCGTCGGACCTTCTCCCAGGTCTTCCCCACGCAGCGCCCAGCCGTCCATGGCCGAATTGTCATGAGAGGGCACATTGATATTCGACACGATGTCCTCGCCCAGAATGCGGCCCAGACTGCCGCGCACGGCGATGCGCTCATTGGTTTGAATGGGGCGGATCAAAGCGCGGATGAATTCACGCGCCTTGTCGACCCGCATCGCCTCTGGATCGTAGTCATCCATGCAACTGATGATTTTTTTCAGTTCACTCATTGCGCCAATCGTCCCTCGTGCGCGCTCAGTTCGTCGCGCGTGTTGATATTGCTGAAAGCCGCTTCGTCTTCGAAGGGCACTTCTATTGTTTTCAAGCTGGCGTACCAAGCGTCGATTTTGCGGCCGCCACCTTGTAGAAAAGCTTCCAGATGAGGCAGCACGGAAACGCGCACCAACGCGAACACCGGATGAGGTTGATCGCCTGTTTTGGCGACTGCCAGATCGGCCTGCGCTTCGGTCAACGCACGATGCAGTCGTTCCACTAGATCCGTCGGCAAAAATGGCGAGTCGCAAGGCACCGTCACCATATACGGACGCATCGCATGTTTGAGTCCCGCATGCAGTCCCGCCAGTGGACCGGCGAAGCCGCCCACTTCGTCGCTCACGACCATATGGCCCCAATAGGCGTAGTGACCTTGATTCTGATTGGCGTTGATAATGACGTCGGCTACTTGCGGGCGCAGGCGTTCGAGCACCCAATGCACCATCGCTTTGCCGTTCAGCGGCTGCAGACCTTTGTCCACCGTTCCCATGCGGCGGCCTTGACCTCCGGCGAGCACCAGGCCGGTCGTTTCGCTTTGCGCGCTCATGCGAGCATGGTGCGCATTTGGGTGCGCACGAAACGATGTGTGCCGGTAAACAGCAGGTAGTGCTTGTTGTAGGCCCGTCCAAGCATGGTCATGCCGACCTTGTTCGCCACTTCCCATCCCATTTGCGTGAGGCCGGAGCGCGAGACGAGAAAAGGAATGTTCATTTGCGCGGCCTTGATCACCATTTCGGAAGTCAGACGGCCGGTGGTGTAGAAAATCTTGTCCGAGCCGTCGATATCTTCCAGCCACATCTGTCCCGCGATGGCGTCGACCGCGTTGTGACGGCCCACGTCTTCCACGAAACTCAATACATTGCTTGCTCCGCTTTCGTTGGTGGCGAGCGCACAACCATGTACGGCGCCCGCCGCTTTGTAGACCGTTTCGCGTTTTCGCACGGCATCCATCATGGCGTAAAGCGTGTCTTCGCGCAGTTGCACATCGTCGCGCAGTTTGATGTTGTCGATTTCTTCCATGAGGTCACCGAACACCGTTCCTTGACCGCAGCCGGTCGTCACGGTGCGTTTTTCCATGCGTTGGTCGAGGTCGGCAACGCCATTGCGCGTGGTAATTGCCACGGCGCCGACTTCCCAGTCGACTTGCGCGGCGGCGATGTCATCGATGGAACGCACCAGCCGTTGATTGCGCAAATAGCCGATGGCCAGTGCTTCGGGGCATTGTCCCAGGGTCATCAGCGTGACGATCTCGCGCTTGTCGATATAAATCGTGAGCGGGTTTTCGCCTGCGATGGAAGTCTGCTGGACTTCGCCGAATTCGTTCTGCGCCTCAACCTCGAAGGTCAGGGGTCGCTGCGCGTGGGTGATTTCAGGTTTCATCGGCGCTTTCTATGCGGAGGTTCAACCTCCGATATAGGACATTTCAACTTTTTGCAGTCTCGCGGTTTCTGCGGTGCGGATTTCGGAATAGCGGTCCGTGCGTGCATGCCAAACGTTGGCGATTGCTTGCGCTATATCCTGATCGCTGGCGTCGCCTCGTAGCAGCGCGCGCAGGTCGTATCCTGTATTGGCGAACAAGCAGGTGTAAAGCTTTCCTTCGGTCGACAGTCGCGCCCGCGTACAGGTGCTGCAAAAAGCTTGCGTGACCGAGGAAATGACGCCGATTTCGCCGCCGCCGTCTTTGTAGCGCCACCGTGCGGCCACTTCGCCCACGTAATTAGGGTCCGCGACTTCGAGCGGCATTTCGGCATGGATGCGACGGATCACTTCGGCCGAAGGCACGACATCATCCATGCGCCATCCATTGGTTGCGCCGACGTCCATGAATTCGATGAAACGCAGAATATGTCCGCTGCCTTTGAAATGGCGCGCCATGTCGACGATGGATTGATCGTTCACGCCGCGCTTGACCACCATGTTGACTTTGAGGGGCCGCAAACCCGCGGCCGCCGCGGCGTCTATGCCTTCCAATACTTTGGCGACGGGAAAGTCTACGTCGTTCATCGCCATGAACACGCGATCGTCGAGTGAATCAAGGCTGACCGTTACGCGCTTCAGGCCCGCATCTTTCAAGGACTGTGCCTTGCGCGCCAGTAGTGATCCATTGGTAGTGAGCGTAAGTTCGAGGCCGCCGATATTGGCCAGCATTTCGATGAGGCGCTCGATGTGCTTGCGCAATAGCGGCTCGCCACCGGTGAGGCGGATTTTCGTCACGCCTTGATCTTTGAACAGGCGAGCGAGGCGGGTGATTTCCTCGAAGGAAAGCAGGGCCGAGTGTTCGAGAAACTGGTAATCCTTGCCGAATACGTCCGCCGGCATGCAATAGGTACAGCGGAAATTACAGCGGTCGGTGACCGAAATGCGCAAATCCCGCAGGGGCCGCGCTAGAGTATCGTGGGCGACGCGCTCGATGGGCGCGTTTTGCGCGAACTTAGGCTGCGCTTGCGGGCGCCGCACATCGGTAAGGGGAATAATCCGTTGGTTCATCGGCTAGACTTGCGTTGGGAGAAATTGCGCACCATGATGGCAACGCAACGCTATTTTAGCAGGCCCGCTCGGGCCGCCAGGCGGAAGGCCTGAATCGTATGAATACCTTTCAGTTTCGGCTTGCGGTGGTGATGGAACGCAGGCAATTGTCCAATCCCTGGCAGAGCGTCCAATGGGCGGCTGTCGAAGTGGTGGAATACCACGGCGAGAGCGCCGAACCGCTGTTGCTGCTTAAAGACCCGTTGCGCGAGCGATGGTTGCACTCCGGTTTCAATCTGGCTTTATATACCGATGAAGCGGAGGGTTATTTTCTCAACCTTACCGCCACGCAGCCCTTTGTTTTTGTGATGTGGCGCATGGAAGGCGAGCGAGCCGTTCCGCATACTGTCACGGCGAGCTACAACGAAGCGTCCCGCATGCTGGACGCGGGCGAGCAGGTCGACGGTTTACCGATGCCGCCAAATATCCATGAAGCGGCCAAGGCTTTTGTCTCCTCGCATTACAAGCCGGAGACGAAACAGCGCGCTCGCGCGCCTTCATTCGCCGGTGCGAGGCGCGATCCATGAGCGACGAAGCCGCCTCTTTTTTATCGCGCTGGTCCAAGCGCAAAAGGGCCGCCCGGGCAGGCCAGCCATTGAGCGAGCCGGATGATATCGAATCGATCATTCCGCCTGCATCTCAACAGCCCGAGGAGAGCGAACCGCCCCAACCGCTGCCGGAGTTGGACAGTCTGCGCGGCATAGAGTCCGACTATCAAGCGTTCATGCAGGCCCGCGTCGATGAAGACACCAAGCGGGCCGCCTTGAAGCAATTGTTCAGCGATCCCCATTTCAATCGTATGGACGGTCTCGATACCTATATCGACGATTACAGTAAGCCAGATCCGATTCCTCCCGCGATGCTGGCCGCGCTGAATCACGCACGTGATTTATTGAATAGCCCGCACCCGCACGACACGCAACCCGAACCCGCAACGGAGGAGCAATCGATCACCGGAGATATTAAGGCTGTGGCTGCGCCTCAAGTGATGTCGCCCGAAGAAGCGAAAAAAAATCTCGATTCACAGACGCCGGATAGCGACTAGCTATCGCTTGACTAAGCTCTTTCGCGAACCTATGCTGATTTACGCAGGTATCGTATGCTTGACAGCGCAGGGATGAAGAAGCGCAAGAAGTCGTAGAACTTCAGCAGGCTTCCAAACGAGGAGAAGGGCGGATGCGCAATGCGTGATCGGCCGCAGCTCAAGCTGTGCAATTGCAACGGCACGATGAGCCTCGACGCAAAAGCGCTCGAGACGGCTTGCGGTGCGCCTGGTCCAATCCCCATTCATTCCCAGCTCTGCAAAAAAGAGCTCTCCGCATTCCAGACTGCAATAGCAGAAGACACCGAATGTCTGGTGGCCTGTACGCAAGAAGCGCCGCTTTTCGCCGAATTGGCGGGTGAGCGCGTTTCTACGCTGAAGTTCTTCAATATTCGCGAAACTGCCGGATGGTCCGCAGAAGGCGCGCAAAGCACGCCCAAAATCGCAGCGTTGATCGCTTTGGCGCAAATGCCCGCGCCGGAACCTGTTCCCAGCGTTTCTTATCAATCCAACGGTCGCGTACTGATTGTCGGACCGATGGCTGTCGCGCTGAGCTGGGCGGGCAAGCTAGCCGGACAACTGCAAGTCAGCGTCTTGAGTACCGACGCGCGGGGCGCTGAGTTGCCCGCACAGCGCAACTATCCAGTGTGGTCCGGGCGCTTGCACGGGCTAAAAGGGCACCTCGGCGCCTTCGAGGCCACTTGGGCGCAGGAAAATCCCATCGACCTGGAGCGCTGTACGCGTTGCAATGCCTGTATACGCGCTTGTCCGGAAGAGGCCATCGATCTGGCCTATCAAATCGACCTTCAACGCTGTAGCAGTCATGGCGAATGTGTGAAAGCCTGCGGTGCAATCGGTGCGATCGATTTCAATCGAAGCAATGTTTCGCGTACCGAATCTTTCGATCTCGTTTTCGACCTGCAGCGCGAAGCCGCGATTCGCATACCGCACAAGCCCCAGGGTTACTTCCATCCAGGAGACGATCCGCTCGAACAGGCGCTCGTGGCGATGGAATTGGTGCAAATGGTGGGCGAATTCGAAAAACCGAAGTTTTTCGAATATGAGGCCAAGCTGTGCGCGCATGGACGATCGAAGAAAACCGGCTGTAGCAATTGCATCGATGTGTGTTCCACCGGTGCGATTCGCAGCGCCGGCGACAAAATCGAAGTCGATCCGCATTTGTGCGCCGGTTGCGGGAGTTGTACGGCGGTGTGTCCCTCCGGCGCGATGCGTTATGCCTATCCGCGCATGAGCGATCTGGGCGCGCGCATGAAAACGCTGTTGAACGTTTATCGCAATGCCGGGGGTGCACGACCCGCGCTGCTCCTGCATAACGGCAAGGAGGGGCGCGAAGCGATCGAGAATCTCGCTCGTCGCGGCAAAGGTTTGCCAGCACGCGTTTTGCCGCTGGAACGCTTCCATGTGGGAGCGACGGGTCTCGATACCCTCCTTGGCGCGCTGGCTTACGGCGCGACCGAGGTTTATCTGCTCGCGAGCGAGGAAGAGCTGACCGAATATGACGTGCCGATGCGTGCGCAGCTCGATCTTGCGGAAACCATTGTTCAAGGGCTCGGTTATACCGGCGCGCATTTCGCGCTACTACCAGCAGAGGATGCGGCAGTCGTCGAGGCGCGCCTATGGGCTGCGTCCGACGCAGCCGGTATCGCGGAGCCGGCCTCTTTCAATCTCGGCATGGACAAGCGCGGCACGCTGCAATTGATTTTCGATCATCTGTTGCGACACGCGCCGACACCGCAAAAAGAAATTCCCTTGCCCGCAGGCTCGCCCTACGGCGCAGTCAATGTCGATCAAAACAAATGTACGTTATGCATGGCCTGCGTAGGCGCATGTCCCTCTTCTGCCTTGGTGGATGGACGAGAACTGCCCGCGCTGAAATTCATCGAGCGTAATTGCCTGCAATGCAATTTGTGCGTGCAAACCTGTCCCGAAAACGCGTTGAGCCTCACGCCGCGCCTGTCGCTCGCGCCCGAAGCGCGCAAAGAAGTGCAGCTTCATGGCGCGGATCCTTTCCATTGTTTGCGTTGCGGGACGCCGTTCGGCACGCGCCAAATGGTGGATGCAATGGTTAAACGTCTCAGCTCGCATTCCATGTTTGCAGGTGAAACGGCGGCGCGTCGTCTGCAAATGTGTCCCGATTGCCGAGTGCTGGACATGATGGAAAACGATCCGGGAATGTTGGTGCGCCAATGAACCAGATGTCCGATATCCATAACATCGAAGCGGAAGATCAAGCGCGCGCCGATTGGTATGCCTTGTTGGCGAGGCTGTGGTATGCCGCGCCCGATACGCCGCTCTTGCAAAGTATCGCGAGTGCCAATGAGGCGTTGAACGGCGAAGGCGCAACACCGCTTGGAGCCGCATGGCGTCAGTTATGCATCGCCGCGATGGCCATGAATCCCGAATCCGTACGTTTGGAATATGACAACGTTTTCATTGGTACCGGCAAAGCGGAAGTGACACCTTATAT
The DNA here is from genome assembly GCA_035280965.1 of Burkholderiales bacterium. Taxonomy (GTDB): domain Bacteria; phylum Pseudomonadota; class Gammaproteobacteria; order Burkholderiales; family SG8-39; genus DATEEW01. Next base: position 3,051 of record DATEEW010000040.1, on the reverse strand, counting down.
GGCGCACTATTTTCCCGGCACCACCGGCAAGGAAAAAATCCTGTTACGCATTCGCCAGCGGCTCGAAGTTCTACGACTCGAACGGGCAGATGGCCGTCATGAGCCGGAGGATCACATCGCGGCCTTGTGCGATGTCATGCGTCACTTGATTCTGCGCAGCACCGCACAAGCCCAGGCTGAATTCTTCAGGGATTTTTTGCAACCCGCCTGGCGGGCGTTTATCGAAAAAGCCGAGTGCTCGCCGAATACCGGTTTCTATAAACACGTGGTGCGTTTCAGCGCCGCTTACTTTGCCGTCGAAGAGCAAGCCTTCGCAATGCTTTAAAGGAGAAAGCCAAATGGCCCAACCCAAATTAAGCCGTAGAAAATTCATGTTGGCCGTAGGCGCGGGAGGCGCCGCGGGCGTCGCCGCGGTGGCAACCAAAGGCTTGCAACAGGAAGCGCCCGGAACACAGAGCGCGGAAAAGAAGCGCAAGGGCTATGAGTTGAGCGAGCACGTGCGCAAGTACTACCGCACCACTTTGGTCTGAGGAGAAATCATGTTGCTGACCAAGAAAAATTCGAACCGCGCGGGCGGTGCGCATCTTTCCAAAGGTATCGGCGCGAGCGGAGGCGAAATGATTGATCGCCGCAGCTTCCTCAAGCGCTCAGGTATCGCATTGGGTGCCGGCGGTTTCGCGGGGCAATTGCCCTTCAGCATGATCGCAGAGGCGCAGACGAAGGAAGCGCCGGCCGCGCCTACGACCCAAATCAAGCGAACGGTCTGTACTCATTGTTCGGTGGGATGTTCCGTTGACGCGATCGTGCAGAACGGCGTGTGGGTCAAGCAGGAGCCTGTCTTCGATTCGCCGCTGAATCTGGGCGCGCATTGCGCCAAGGGTGCGTCGGTGCGCGAACACGGTATGACGGACCACTCGCATCGTCTGAAATATCCGATGAAACTGGTCAACGGCAAGTATCAACGCGTCAGCTGGGACGAAGCACTGAACGGCATTACCGCGCGAATGATGAAGCTGCGCGAAGAATCTGGCCCGGACGCGCTGTACTTCATTGGGTCATCGAAGCACTCGAACGAGCAGGCCTACCTGATGTGCAAGTGGGTCCGCTTATGGGGCACAAACAATACCGATCATCAGGCGCGCATCTGTCACTCCACCACCGTCGCCGGCGTCGCGAACACCTGGGGTTATGGCGCGATGACGAACTCCTACAACGATATGCACAACTCGAAGGCGATGTTGTATATCGGCTCGAATGCGGCGGAGGCGCATCCTGTATCGATGCTGCATTCGCTGCACGCCAAGGAGCGCGGCGCGAAAATGATCGTCGTCGATCCGCGTTTCACGCGCACGGCGGCGAAGGCGGATCACTACATCCGTATGCGTTCGGGAACAGATGTCGCGTTCCTGTTCGGCATGCTCCACCACATTTTCAAAAACGGCTGGGAAGACAAGGACTATATCGAGGACCGCGTCTATGGGATGGACAAGGTTCGCGAAGAAGTATTGGCGAAGTGGACGCCGGATGAAGTCGAACGCGTCACCGGGGTGCCCGAAGCGCAGGTCTATCTCGCCGCCGAAACCATGGCGAAGAACAAGCCTTCGACCATCGTCTGGTGCATGGGCCAGACGCAGCACACCATCGGCAATGCGATGGTGCGCGCCTCATGCATTCTGCAACTCGCGCTGGGCAACGTGGGAATATCCGGTGGCGGCACCAATATCTTCCGCGGCCACGACAACGTGCAGGGCGCCACCGATGTCGGCCCCAACCCTGATTCGCTTCCCGGCTACTACGGCGTCGCGGAAGGGTCGTACAAACACTGGGCGCGCGTGTGGAATGTGGATCTGGACTGGCTGACCAATCGTTTCGAGTCCAAAGCCATGATGACCAAATCGGGTATCACGGTTTCGCGCTGGATCGACGGCGTGCTGGAAAAGAACGACATGATCGACCAGACGTCGAATATTCGCGGCGTCTTTTATTGGGGGCATGCACCGAATTCGCAAACGCGCGGCCTCGAAATGAAAAAAGCGATGGACAAGCTCGATCTGCTAGTGGTGATCGATCCTTATCCTTCCGCGACGGCCGCGATGGCGGCGATGCCCGGCGATCCTGCAGATCAGAATCCGAATCGCGAGGTTTATTTGCTGCCCGCCGCGACGCAGTTCGAGACCGCCGGTTCCGTGACCGCTTCCAACCGCTCGCTGCAATGGCGCGAAAAAGTGATCGACCCGGTGTTCGAATCCAAGCCCGATCACACCATCATGTATTTGTTCGCGCAGAAGCTTGGCTTCGCGGATCAATTGGTTGGCAAGCGCGACGGCAAGCAGAACATTGCGGTGAACGACAACGAACCGCTGGTGGAAGACATTTTGCGTGAGCTGAATCGAGGCTGTTGGACCATCGGATATACCGGTCAGTCGCCCGAACGCCTGAAGGCGCATATGCGCAATATGCATGTCTTCGATCCGACGACGCTACGCGCCAAAGGCGGCAAAGACGCGCAAACAGGCTATTCGCTGGATGGCGATTATTTCGGCCTGCCGTGGCCCTGCTACGGCACGCCGGAACTCAAGCATCCGGGCACGCATGTTCTCTACAACACCAATCAGCATGTGATGGACGGAGGCGGCTGCTTCCGCGCCAACTTCGGCGTCGAGCGGGAAGGTGTGAGTCTGCTCGCCGAAGACGGCTCGCATCCCAAAGACGGCGATATCACGACCGGTTACCCGGAATTCGATCATGTGTTGCTGAAGAAACTGGGTTGGTGGGACGAACTCACGGAGATAGAAAAAGCCGAAGCCGAGGGGAAGAACTGGAAAACCGATTTGTCGGGAGGCATTCAGCGCGTCGCCCTAAAGCACGGCTGTCATCCCTTTGGTAACGCCAAAGCGCGTGCAGTGGTCTGGAATTTCCCCGATCCCGTGCCGATGCATCGGGAGCCCTTGTACGGCATACGCGCGGACCTCATCGATAAATATCCGACGCATGACGACAAGAAAGCCTTCTGGCGTATGCCCACGCTGTACAAAAGCGTGCAAGAAAAAA
>DATEEW010000039.1:0-4390 GCA_035280965.1 Burkholderiales bacterium | reverse complement strand
AACACGCGGGCCGTACAGCATTGCGTGCGGCAATTCGAGCAAGCGGACAATATGACCGACGCGATGGCGGCACTGGGCGCTCTGGCAAATACGAAAATTCCCGAACGCGAGAACGCCTTGGAAGCGTTTTATCGCAAATGGCGGCACGAGGCGCTGGTGGTCGACAAATGGTTGGCGGTGCAATCCACTTCGCGCCTGCCCGACACACTTGCGCGCATTCGAGCGTTGAAAGCGCACGAGGCATTCAGTGTCCGCAATCCGAACAAGGTCTACGCTTTGATCGGCGGCTTCCGCGCGAATCAATTGCGCTTCCATGCCGCAGACGGATCTGGTTATGACTTCCTTGCGGATGCCGTCATCGAACTGGACACGCTCAACCCCCAAGTTGCGGCCCGCATGGCGCGTGGCTTCGATCGGTGGAAAAAATTCGACGCGGGCCGGCAGGCGCATGCGCGCCGCGCTTTGGAACGCATCCGTGATACGACCTCCCTTTCCAAAGACGTGTGCGAAATCGTTATGCGTGCCCTCGGTTGAATGGCGGGTTAAGCGCCGGGCGAAGCGTCGGGCATAAATGACGCATTAGTGTTTTTAAAACGCAACGTTTGAGTATCTGGCGTTGTCTATTTAGTAAGGTCCGGCGGCGCGAAGATGTCGTCGTATAACAACGGTTTTTGCAACCGTATACGGTTTGAAAGCCTTCGCGCCTATGCTAATAATCGGCTTTTGGAGAGGAATATTCGGTGTCCACGTTGCGTGTCCTTCATCTCGAAGATAGTTCGGACGATGCCGAACTGACACAACGTTTCGTTCAATCTCACTTTGGCCCATGCGATTGGGTCCTGGCGCGTAATGCGCAAGAATTTGTGAGTGCGCTCGAACGCGAACCGATCGACCTGATTATTTCCGACAGTAGAGTTCCCGGTTTTGCTCCGCGGGAAGCATTAGAACTCGTCAAAACACAAGCGCCGCGCCTGCCTTTCATTTACCTATCCGGCGCCATCAACCCGAGTGAAGCCGCAAAGGGAATTGACGCCGGCGCCGATGACGTCATTTCCAAGCAAGAGTTGTGGCGACTACTGCCGGCGCTGAAACGCGCTGAAGCGCGCAAAACGACCATAGGCCAGATTCACGCTCGCGCCCAAACGTTGTCGCGCATTATCGAAGTCGTACGCTCTCTATCGTTGTGCCGGAGCGTAGAAGAAATCGCAAAGGTCGTTCGCCGCTCGGCGCGTGAACTGGTCGACGCCGAGGGCGCCACCTTCGTGCTGAACGAAGACGGCCAGTGTTACTACGTCGACGAGGATGCCGTTACTCCCTTATGGAAAGGACAACGCTTCCCCTTGAACACTTGCATTAGCGGTTGGGTGATGCAAAGCAAACAGCAAGTCTGCATTCCAGATATTTATGCGGATGCGCGCATTCCACATTCGGCTTATCGACCCACTTTCGTTAAAAGTCTGGTGATGACGCCCATCCGGCAGACGGCGCCCGTAGGTGCAATTGGCGTTTATTGGGCGGCGTCCAAACAAGCAAGCGCCGATGAGTTGGATATTCTGCAAGCGCTAGCCGACACGACTTCCGTCGCGATGGAAAACATTCAGGTCTACCAAAATCTGGAACGCCGAGTCGCCGAGCGCACGGCGCAGTTGCAAACGGCGATGGAAGAAATCCAAAGCTTCTCCTATTCCGTATCCCATGATTTACGTGCGCCACTCCGAGCAGTGCGGAGTTTTGCCGCTATCCTGAACGAACGTTGTGGGGACGTCCTTGGGGCGGAAGGCAAATCCGATTTGAATCGGATTCTCAAGGCCGGAGAGCGCATGAACGCGTTAATCGAAGACCTGCTTCGCCTAGCGAAAATCACCAGTACCGAGGTGCAACCTCAGTGGGTGAATCTGAGCGCGATGGCGCAGGACATTCTGTCCGATATGCATGCGCAGGACAGCGCGCGCACGATGGATTGGGCGTTGCAACCGGACGTGCAAGCCTGGGGCGACCCTTCCTTGCTACGCATCCTGTTGGAAAACCTGCTTAACAACGCGTGGAAGTACACCGGTGGTCGAGAGCGACCACACATTGAATTCGGTGTACGTCAGGATACGGAAGAGCGAAACGTTTACTACATCGGCGACAATGGCGTCGGCTTTGACATGTGCGACGCCAGTCGCCTGTTCGCTCCTTTTCAGCGTTTGCACCAAGCCAGCGAATTCGCCGGTACCGGCGTCGGTTTGGCGACTGTGCAACGCGTCATCGCCAAACACGGGGGTCGCATTTGGGCCGAATCCGCACCGGATCGCGGCGCGCGTTTTTATTTCACGCTGCCTGAAACGCCCACTCCGACGATTTATATCGACTGACGTCGTCAGCTAATTCGAATCGTCGGTATCCATCCACAGGCGATCTGGAATCGCGTCGTCGGCAGGCGCGGCGAATTGGAACGGCTGGGCATCGCCAAGCAGGCGGATGAAATCGCTGGTTTTCATATGCACCAGGGTTTCGTGGTCGCCCGCCTCGAAGTACAAATCACCAGCATTCAACAAACCTTCGTCCCAAATCGTTTCAACGCCATAGGGCGCGCCGAAAGGTGGCACGGCGCCGCGCTCGCAATCGGCGAAGCACTTGCGGAATCGCTTTTCGCTCGCCAGATGGAAATCGCGATGCATCTGTTCTTTCAGGCGATCGAACTCGACCTTTTGCGTTGCGGAAAGGACGGCCAGGACATAGTGATTGCTGTTGTCTTCCAGCATCACGCCTTTGGCCATTTTTTCCCTGGGAATATGGCTGACACCGGCTGCTTGCAATGCAGTGGCGGTATGCGGATGGTCGATTAGATCGAAATGCGTCGGGGAGTCATGCAAATAGCGTTCTACGGTCGATGCCATGCTCATAGCCGTTCTCCTTCGATCGGGAACTGCTTTGAGTATAGGAAAGCGCTCGCGCGGAGCAAGGTGTTCGCGCGAGCGAAAGGATTAACCGGACGTGGCTTTCACATGGGGCATCTTCAGATTCAAACGCCCCTTGCCTTTGACCGTCTCCAGCTTATCCGCCATGCGCTGGTCGAAACGCCCCAGCGTGATGATGACGCGCTCGTGGAAACCATCGCCGATGGGTTCGTGTTCGTCGCGCGCGGCGACTTTGAAACGCAAGGTCCGGTTATCGATGCTCACCAGTTCGGCCTCTGCGAAGGCCTCCATGCCCACCGGCGTGGCTGCGAAATGCCGCACGTCGAGGGTGATCCCCACCGTCTGATACCCCTCAGGCAACAACCCCTCCACGGCGGCCAAGGCGGAGGCTTCGAACATGTTGATCATGACCGGCGTCGCCAATACCGGCACTACGCCGCTCCCCACGTGCGGGGCCGTGTGTTCGCTCTCCACCACGATTTTGCATTGACCTCTGAGGCCGGGCTTGAGGCGGGATAAATCCATGCTTCGCTCCATCGATCCGATGACTCGATGGTAGCGGAACTTTGAAGGAACGGCATACCTGTCGCAGACAGGACGCGTGAAGCCCTTACTTGCGTTGCATGGCCTTGGCGAGCGCGGCCGCCATTGCTCCGCCGGCGGCAGGCGCTTCGGCGCGTCCGGCCCGCGGTTTTTGACGCGTCTTGTCGTCCTGTCGCCCTTCTTCTCTACGGGGCGGCGGCGGGCTTCCGGCCTCTCGTTTCATCGAAAGCGCAATGCGGCGGCGTTTTTCATCCACTTCCAGCACTCTTACGCGCACCACATCGCCCGCCTTCACCACTTCATGCGGGTCTTTCACGAATTTGTCGGCCAGCATGGAAATATGTACCAGGCCATCCTGATGCACGCCGATATCCACGAAGGCGCCGAAGTTGGTCACATTGGTGACGACCCCCTCGAGCTGCATTCCGGGCTGCAAATCCTTCAAACCCTCCACGCCTTCCTTGAAAGCGGCGGTTTTGAATTCGGGACGCGGATCACGACCGGGTTTTTCCAACTCTTTGAGAATATCGCGCACTGTGGGCAGGCCGAAGCGTTCGTCGGTGTATTTGCTCGCCTCGACCGACTGCAGGACATTGCTATCGCCCATGATTTCGCGTGCGCCGCGCTTGATGTCGGCAAGAATGCGCTCCACCAGCGGATAGGATTCCGGATGCACCGCCGACGCATCGAGCGGATTGTCGCCGCGCATAATGCGTAAAAATCCCGCCGCCTGTTCAAAGGTTTTATCCCCAAGGCGCGGCACTTTGCGCAGCGCTTCGCGATTAGTGAAAGCACCGTTCGCATCGCGATAACGCACAATGGCTTCGGCCAGCGAAGCGGACAGGCCCGAAATACGCGACAGCAAGGCCGACGATGCAGTATTGACGTCTACACCCACCGCATTCACGCAATCTTCTACGACCGCGTCAAGGGAACGTGCAAGC
>DATEEW010000038.1:0-3919 GCA_035280965.1 Burkholderiales bacterium | reverse complement strand
CGCGAAACCGAACATCGCCTGGAAGACACACGCGAAAATCTGGCGCGCGTGGACGACATCCGCCGTGAGTTGGATGCGCAAATAGAAAAGCTGACACAGCAGGCCGAAGTCGCAAAGCAATACAAAAGCTATCAGACCGAGGCGCGCGACAAGCAAAACATGCTTTGGTCCTTGCGCAAGCGTGACGCTGAGGCCGAGACCGAACGCGTGCAACGCGAAATCGAGAAAGCGGTCAACGAAGTCGAAGCCGAGACCGCCCGCTTACGCGAAATCGAACGCAAGCTGGAAGAGATTCGTACCGAGCACTACAGCGCAGTCGATGCGGTGAACGATGCGCAGGGCGAGTTCTACGCCGTAAACAGCGAAGTGTCGCGCCTGGAAACGGAAATACGTTATCTGAGCGAAAAACGACAGCGTCTCGATGCACAGGTCGCGCAACTCGATTTGCAGTTGGAGCAGTGGACACGTCAGCGCGAAGAGTTGGGCGAGGCGCAGGCGATGTGGCAGGGGCGCCGCGAAAGTGCTGCCGAACGGATCGCGCAAGCCGAGACCCGCACGGACGAAGAAAAGCAGAAGCTTCCCCAGGCGGACGGAGCATTCCGCGACAGCCAGGCCAAAATGAGCGAAGCGCGCGACGATATTGCGCGCGCCGAACAAAGCTTTCAAGTCGAGCAGACGCATCTGTCACATGCGGGCAAGAGCTTGCAGCAATTGGAGGCGCGTGAAGAGCGCTTGCTGGGTGAGCGCGACGCGCTTATCGAACCGGACCAGCACAAGTTGACCGAATTGCAGGAAGCGATTGCGCTTGCAGATGCGGCACTTGCCGAAGCGACTGTCAAAATCGAAGCTTTACAGGCGCGGATTCCAGAGCTCGAACTGGCGCGTAGCACCGCGTTAGCGGGATGGCAGGACCTCCAGCGAGAAGGGCATACCCTCGACGGTCGTCTTGGCACCTTGCAAAAAATTCAAGCGCAAGTGGAAGAGGGCGCGCAAATCCAGGATTGGTTGAGTAAGTACGGTCTGGAACAACTGCCGCGCCTATGGCAGAACATTCGAGTCGATGCGGGTTGGGAAACAGCGGTGGAGTCGGTGTTGCGCGAGCGCCTGCATGCACTCGAACTCTCCGACCCGGAAATGCTGCAACGATTGCTCGACGATGCGCCGCCTTCGCGGCTCAGTGTCTATGCTCGCGAAAGCGCCGGAGCCGCGCCTGCTGCGCAAGGGGAATTGAAGCCACTCGGTCAGCATGTGCACGGCAAGGACGAAGCGGTCAATGCTTTGGTGCAGGATTGGCTCAGCGGCTTTTACGCGACCGAGGGCGTGCCGCGTTTGATGACGCGCATGGCTTTGCTGCCCGGCGCGGTGCTGGTCAATCGCGAAGGCCATCAGTTCACTCGTTATGCCGTGAGTTTTCACGGCCCGGATTCGAGCGACGCCGGTATTCTGGCGCGTCAGCGCGAAATCGAAGGTTTGACCGTCGAAGTGGCGCAATCGAGCGAGCGCGTGCGCGCGGCACAACTCAACCACGAAGCCGCCGAGTTCAGCTTGAACGAAGCGCGCGCGCAAATGGCGCAATTGCAAGATCGCGAAAGCGGCGATAGCCGCGACCGACATCAATTGCAAATAGAGTTGTTGCGCCTGAACGAAGGCACTGCCCGCGTGCGCGAGCGCGCGGCGCAAATCGCTGAAGAGTTGGCGGACATCGCCGAACACAAGCAAAACGAATTGACGCAACAAGCGCAGGCCGAAGCGAAGCTAGAGGCGCATCAAGCCGCAATCGATGGCCTCTACGAGCGATTCGAAACGGTCAAAGCCGCTTACGAGGATGCCGGCCGCGCGCTGGAAGCGCAACGTCAGGCCTTGCAACAAGGCGAACGCGAATTGCAGGAAGCGCACTTTGCCGAACGCGAGTGCGCGAGCAAATTGGAGGAAATCGAACGCGGTCGCGCCGGAATCGCCGAACAGATCGAGCGCGGACGCGACAGTCGCGAGCAGGCGCGCGGTGAACTCTCGGAGATTCATGAAGAAGGGTTGCAAGACCAACTGCAAACCTTGTTGACGCAGCGGACCGAAAAAGAACAATCGTTGAGCGTAGCGCGCGACCGACAGGAAGAACTCACGCATTTATTGCGATCGTCAGACGAGGATCGACTGCGGAGCGAGCAGGCGCTGCAGCCCTTGCGCGACCGCATCGGTGAACTGCGCCTGAAAGAGCAGGCTGCGCGCATGAACGGGGAACAATTTGCCGAACAGTTGGCAGCGGCAAATGCCGACGAAGTTGCGCTGGCGCAAATGCTGGAGCAGAACAAACTGCGCCCCAATGCGTTGCAAGCGGAAATAAGTCGTCTAAATCAGGCCATGGGCGATTTAGGTGCGATCAACATGGCGGCGCTGGAAGAGTTGGCGGCATCCACGGAACGCAAAACCTTCCTCGATGCTCAAGCGACCGATCTATCCGTAGCACTGGAGACGCTGGAAAACGCGATCCGTCGCATCGATCGCGAAACTCGCGAAATGCTGCAGCACACTTTTGACGAGGTGAACGGACATTTCGGCCGCATGTTCCCCTCGCTGTTTGGTGGCGGCGAAGCCAAGCTGGTGATGACGGGAGACGAAATTCTGGATGCCGGCATCGAAGTGCATGCGCATCCGCCGGGCAAGCGTAACGCCTCGATTCATTTGCTCTCCGGCGGCGAAAAAGCGCTGACGGCAATCGCCTTGGTGTTTTCGCTGTTCCAACTCAATCCCGCGCCCTTCTGCCTGCTGGACGAGGTGGATGCGCCGCTGGACGACACTAATACCGAGCGCTTCTGCAATCTGGTGAAGCAGATGTCCGACAACACGCAATTCCTCTTTATCAGCCATAACAAGATCACCATGACGATGGCGAGCCAGCTTGTAGGCGTGACGATGCAGGAACAGGGCGTGTCGCGCGTGGTCGCGGTGGACATGGAAGCCGCGTTGCGCATGAGCGAAGCGCAGGCCGCATGAGCGAACTACAACTCGGACTGGTGGTCATCGCCGCGGTGATCCTGGTCGCGGTGTTGGCCTATAACAAGTATGAGCAAATCCGTCTGCGACGGCGCACGCAAGCGGCTTTCGGCTCCACCCATTCGGATGTGTTGCTTGCCGATGCGGTACCTTCAGCGGGAGTAGAGGGTCTTACTTCATTCGAGACTGCCCCCGTCGATACGCGCGTCGAACATACGCTCGGCGATTACGTGGTGGAGACGAAACCGGAAGCCCCAAGCGACCCGACAGGTTTCATCGAGCCTATATCGTCGCGCCAGCAAGCTGTATCGCTACGCTATGCGGCACTCGATGCGCGGATAGATTTCGTTGTCGGATTCGACTTGCCGCGACCGATAAGCGGAGAAGAGATCGCCCGGCACGCGCATGCCGCGCTCGATCCCGGCTTGCGCAAACCGGTGCATTGGGAAGGTTACGATTCCAGCGGCAAAACCTGGTTGGCAATTCAACCGCAGCATCGTTACGAGCAAGTGCGCGTCGGTTTGCAGTTGGTCGACCGATCGGGCCCTGTCGACGAAGATGAAATCGCGGTTTTCATGACGGGATTGCAGGAACTCGCCCTTGCACTCGCCGCCCAACTCGAAGTGACCGATGTGGATGCGGCCAAAGAGGCAGCGCTAGGGTTGGACGTTTTTTGCGCCGATCACGATATTCAGATCGGCCTGTCGGTGCTGGGCCGTGAAGGGCTCACCTTGGCCGGCACCAAGATCCGCGCCCTCGCCGAGAGCAATGGGTGTGTGTTGGCCAAGGATGGCCGCTTTCACAAATTGAACGAACACGGTGTGTCGATATACACCCTGGGTAACACTGAGCCTATGCCTTTCCATCCCGAAACGCTGAAAAGCTTGAGCACACGCGGTGTCAGCCTTACGCTGGACGTGCCGCGGGC
>DATEEW010000037.1:0-3009 GCA_035280965.1 Burkholderiales bacterium | reverse complement strand
CTTCCGTAGGATTCGGATTGGCGACCGCGATTCTCCGATTCGCGAGCCTCATTTTCGCGACGCCAATCGCGATTCTCGTCTTGTCGATAGTGTTGTGCCATTGCGTACTCCTCTCGTATCTGTCGTACGCGGTGCAAAGGTGCCGCGCACATCGCTCCTCGAATAGAAGCTCAAAAGAAGTGCTGCAACGCGCGTACCTCCAAAAGGGGCGCGTTGTCTTCGGCAAAATGGGTTCAGTATTCGCGTGTAGAGCGGTCAGCAGCCATGTTCTTCATTACGATCGCCGCCAGGATCAACGCGTAGGCCACAAAGCGCAGCGCGTACAAATACACCCGCTCTTCCGGTTGACCCACCAGGGTCAACGCCACGCGTATACCCGCCTGCAGCCAGAACGACAACGCGAAAAGCAGGAAGAGGCGATCGAGCGTATCGCGCCAAAAACGAAAGAAAAATAATCCGGCCGCAAAAAAGCAAATTGTGATTGCGCCGTTCAGAAAATTGATCATGAGGCCCTCGTATCCCAAATCAGGCCGATGAGAAGCACCATCAGACCGAACAGCGCCACTACGTTGCGCGATAAAGAAAGGTCCATGGTGGTCGGAAAAATAACCATGTCGATGAAAAGGATGACGTTCTCAATCGTCAGCGCCGCGAAAAAAATACCGCTCCAAAGCAATAATCGCATGTGACTGCGAGTGAATGCGCGCAACAGCAGCACCGTGCACGAAAGGGCGGTGAGTGCGCATAAGACATAGGTCAACTCGGCGAACCCGTTCATTCTTCCCTATCTCCCTTGATCTTGAATGCGCGCGCAAAGCCGTACACGCTTTCCGAAGGTTTGGAATAGATGTATTCGATGATGCGCACCCGCCATTGTTGATAGTCCGAGGACAATTCCTGTACCGCAGCCGCAGTGTCCTCCAAGGGGGCGTATTCCGCGCCGTCGCCTCCTTCGAGTGTTCGCATCAAGCCCTGATCGATCAGCTTCTGGTATTGCTGCTGCGCCGCCGCCTCGGTGATATAGAGCTGCTGCGCGAAATCCTGTGGTTTCCACGTGCGGCTCGGCTGCGATGCCACCATGAGAATCGCTTCAAGATCGGTGACCGAAGCGATATAGCGACGAATCAGCGCTTTCAGCGTAGGCGAAAGAGAACGGATACGAACCTCGTGCGCGTTTTAACAGTTATTTGGAAGCTCTGATCAAGTCCCGGAAATCAGAGCTTCCCTGAGTTTGCAGGGACAATCTGCGATCTGTCGCAGATTGCGACGAAGCCTAACCGCTGCAAGCGGCGATTTTTAAGGGGCGCGCCCCCTTAATCAGACATTCCCTTTGTTTTAGCTGCAGCGCCTAATTGCATCGCGACTGTCTGTACAAGTGCGGATAAATCCAGCGGTTTGGACACGTGGGCATCAAAACCCGCATTCAGCGCACGCAGACGATCTTCCTCGCTTGCCATTGCCGTCAACGCCATCGCGGCGATGGAACGACCATGGGGCGTTTCCCGCACGCGTCGAATCAAACTGTAGCCATCTTCGTCGGGCATCGAAATATCGGACAACAATGCCTTCGGCGTCCATTCTTCCAACACGCGCATCGCTTCCGCCGCATTGGATACTGCGCGCACAAGCGCGCCCTGTTCGCGCAAAGCGATGCCGACCAGCGTCAACGTGTTGAAATCATCGTCGACAACGAGCACGCGTACGCCGGCGAGAGGTTTGCCGTTGGCGACTAAATCCTGATTGGCGGCGGCTTGGGCAAATTCCCCTTCCTGGCCGTCCAAGCTTGCCTTCGCGGTGTTTAACGGCAGGGTCAGTTCGACGGTCGTACCCTGGTTGGCGCCCTCGCTACGCGCCCGGATTTCCCCGCCATGCGCTTCAACCAATTGTTTGGAAATCGCCAATCCGAGCCCGAGCCCACCTTGCTTGCGCGTGATACTCGAATCAGCCTGTCTGAAACTGTCGAACATATAAGGCAGAAATTCCGCCCCTACGCCTTGCCCGGTATCGGTCACGGTAATACGTGCGTACTCTTCGCCGCCTTCAAGGTGCACATTCACCACACCGCCCGCCGGTGTGAACTTGATCGCATTGGACACCACGTTCCATACCACTTGCTGAACGCGAACGCGATCGGCATAGGCTTCGCTCTCAAGCGGCTCCAGATTGCAATTGAGCCTCACCCGTTTTTCGTCCGCGCTGGGCCGCAGCGTATCCACTGCCGACGCGACCACTGCGGCCAGATCCACCGATTGACGCTGCAAATCTATTTTGCCGTTGATGATGCGCGACATGTCGAGCAGATCTTCAATCAGCTTCTTCTGCGCCATCGCGCTGCGATGGATGGCATCCACCGCCTGCTCGGCGTAAGACTGATTCGATCCGCTCGTTCGCAATACATGTGTCCACCCCACGATCGCGTTAAGCGGCGTACGCAATTCATGCGAAATAACGGCAAGGAACTCGTCGCGCGCGCGACTGGAATCTTCGGCCGCGCGGCGGGCATCCTGTTCGAAGCGAAGCGCGCGCGAACGCTCAACCTCGATCTCATGACGCGCCGTAATGTCATGCAGAATCATCACTGCGCCGATTACCTGACCGAGGCGGTCGTGCACTGGAGAGACAGATAGATCGACGTAACGCTTTCCGTTTTCGCAATCCAGCGCATGCGAGCGATCGTCACGCACCGGAACATGCCCGCTCAGCGCCTGCTGCAAGGAACGTTCGGCGGCGCTCTCGCCAACCTGATCGGCAATGTTGATCACTTGAACAAGTGGATGGCCCTTGGCCTGGGCGCTCTGCCAACCGGTCAATTGTTCGGCCACCGGGTTAAGCGAAATCACCAGTCCGCGTTGATCCGTCGTAATAACCGCGTCAGCGATGCTGGCGAGAGTCACGCGTTGGCGTTCTTCTCGTTCGAAGGCCGCGTCGCGTTGAGCCTCCTCGCGATGCGCAACCTCCCGTTGCAAGCGCGCATTGGTGGCGCGCAACTGTCGCGCCTGCCATTCGATC
>DATEEW010000036.1:0-5619 GCA_035280965.1 Burkholderiales bacterium | reverse complement strand
TCGTTCATCGATACCGGTGATGTCTCGCGGATAAGTGTCGCAAGTAATGATGATCTGTTTATGCGCTTCAATGAGGGCATTGAAGGCGTAGAAGAATTCTTCTTGTGTGCGGTCTTTGCCGGTGAAGAATTGGATATCGTCGATCAACAGCACATCGAGCGAGTGGTAATAGCGCTTGAACGCGTCGAAGGACTTTTGCTGATAGGCGCGAACCACATCGGAAATATATTGGGCTGCATGGAGATAACGAACGCGCGCACCGGGGTGTTTGGTGGTGACGTAGTTGCCCACGGCGTGGATCAAATGCGTTTTACCGAGACCCACGCCCCCGTAGACAAAAAGCGGGTTATAGGAGGTGCCGGGATTTTCCGCGACCTGCATCGCCGCGGCGCGAGCGAGCTGATTGGCTTTCCCGGGGACGAAGTTATCGAAGTTAAAGTCCTGAATCAGGCCCGGGCGCGATTCGCCATTATTGCGCGCCGCCTGCGATGTGGATTTGGCCGGCGCGGAGCTCTTTAGCGTCGTTTCCGGTGCGGAGGTGGCCGGTTTGGCGAGTACCGCTTCGAGTTCGGCCAGGCCAATGCTGACCAACATGGGTGTACCCAATTGGTCCGAAGCCATCGTCTCGATACGATTTAAGAACCGTTCCTTGATCCATTGAAGGACGAAACGATTCGGCGCAGTTAGGCGCAGTTCTGCGTCGGTAGAACGTTCCGCATCCACCTGAATCGGTCGGATCCAGGTGTTAAATTGCTGAGCAGGAAGTTCTTTCTCCAAACGCGCGAGACAACTCTGCCAGACGTGTTGCATCCTGTGGACGTACTTTTATGGGTGTTTTAAGGCGCAGGCTGAGGTGCCGCGGCGATTGCGGATCATACTCCGCTCGACCAAAGTTATCCACAGGCACGACCCGGTCATTGACACGATGCGCAAGCGGTTGGTTTAATAGCCGGTTTTCCCGTCCAACCAGGATCACCGCATCATGAAACGCACTTACCAACCTTCCGTCGTCCGTCGCAAGCGTACGCATGGCTTTCTCGTACGCATGAAAACCCGCGGTGGTCGCGCCGTTATTCGCGCTCGTCGCGCCAAGGGGCGCACCCGTCTGGGCGTTTGATTTCGTCGATTGAGCCTGGAGCTTCATCGACGCCAGCGACTGGGTGCGACAGATGTCGCCGCAGCGCTTAAATCCAGACACATCGAGCGGCGCGAACGGTTGACGCTTTACTGTCGTACGAATCAACTAGCCTACGCCCGCCTCGCGCTGATTGTTCCCAAGAAGCTTGTGAGCGGTGCGGTGCATAGAAATCGCATCCGACGTTTGATCCGCGAAGCCTTTAGATTGCAACAAGTTCAGTTGAACGGACTCGATTGCGTCGTTCGACTGACAAAATCTCCGGGCCTAAATCCCTTGAGTCTAGAAGAAGTCAGCCAACTCTTATCGCGCAACTCCCGATGACCCGTCTGCTGCTCGCTCTTCTGGCCATTTATCGTTACGCGCTAAGTCCGCTGCTTGGACGGCATTGCCGCTTTGAGCCGAGTTGTTCCGTCTACGCGATGCAAGCGTTGGCAAAACACGGTAGTTTTCGCGGCGGCCGTTTGGCGCTCAAACGCCTGCTGCGTTGCCATCCCTGGTGTGATGGCGGCTACGACCCCATTCCTTGATTCGGAAGCCCATGGATATTCGACGTCTGGTTCTCTTTGTTGTGTTCTCTTTTTCGTTGCTGATGCTGTGGGAGGCTTGGCAGCGCGAACATCGCCCTGCCGTTTTGCAGCAGAGCGCGCAAAACGAGGTTCCACCGGCCGCAAATGTTCCAACGCCAAGCGTAGGGGACGCACCCCTGCCGCAAGAGCAGCAAGAATCGGCTGCCTCGCGCGAAATGATCGACGTTCAAACCGATGTCATGCATGCGGTTATCGATCCTGTGGGCGGCAGTATTACCGAACTCGATCTGATCAAACATTTGGATACTGCGGACACCAAACGGTCTTTTATGTTAATGGGGCCCGATCATCGGGCCAGCGCGCAGAGTGGATTGATTCGACAAAGCGCAAATCAGGGACCGGCATTACCAAACCATAAAACGCTCTATCGGGCTGCGGCGCAGAAATACATCCTCGCCGATGGGCAGGATAGCGTCAGCGTGTCTTTGGAGGCGAGCAGTGCCGATGGCGTGAAAGTGATCAAGAACTTGGTTTTTCATCGCGGCGGCTATCAAATAGACGTACGGCATGAAATTCACAATGGCAGCGGCCAGCCGCTCGCCGCTCAAGCCTATTATCAATTACTGCGTGACGGCGTATCGCCCGCCGGGTCAATGATGATGGCGCCGACTTTCACCGGCCCTAGCATTTATACCGAGCAGGATCACTATAAAAAGATCGCGTTCAGCGATATCGACAAAAACAAGGCCAGCTATCCCCAACAAGCGGATAACGGTTGGGTCGCGATGGTGCAACATTATTTCGTCGCGGCTTTTACCCCGCCGCAAGGCATGCCGCGTAGTTACTACGTCGAAAAACTCGACGGTGGTTTATATCGTGCAGGATTGAAAACACCGCTCCCAGTGATTGAGCCGGGCAAGAGCTTTACCACCGAAATTCCGCTCTACGGCGGTCCTCAAGAACAAGAGAAGCTGCAGGAAATCAGCCCCGGTTTGGATGTGGTGGTCGATTACGGTTGGTTGTCGGTGATCGCAAAACCGTTGTTCGCGGTGCTTAAGTTTCTTCATGAATATTTGAATAACTGGGGCTTGGCGATCATTGCGCTGACCGTGCTGATCAAACTGATTTTCTTCCCTCTGTCGGCTGCCAGCTATAAGTCGATGGCGAAAATGAGGGTTGTCGCCCCCAAGTTGCAAAAGCTGAAAGAGCAATTCGGTGACGATCGGGCGAAAATGAATCAGGCCATGATGGAGCTGTATAAGACCGAGAAAATCAATCCGCTTGGCGGTTGCTTGCCCATCGTCGTGCAGATTCCGGTGTTCATCGCTTTGTATTGGGTGCTGCTCAGTAGCGTGGAATTGCGCCAGGCCCCGTTCTACGGCTGGATTCATGACTTGAGCGCGGAAGATCCGTTTTACATTTTGCCCGCGTTGATGATGGTTTCGATGTTCATTCAAACCAAACTCAACCCCACACCGCCGGATCCGGTGCAGGCCAAAGTTATGATGATCATGCCCTTCGCGTTCGGCGTCATGTTCTTCTTTTTCCCCGCTGGCCTCGTTTTGTACTGGCTGGTGAACAATATTCTTTCCATTGCGCAGCAATGGCAGATCACGCGAATAATGGAAGCCGGCCAAGGCAAGTCCGGCGAGAGTGCGAAGCGTTGATCGAGACACGATTGCGGCAATCGCCACGGCCCCAGGTCGCGCCGGGGTCGGTGTCGTACGCGTTTCAGGAAAAAATCTAAAAACGCTTGCGGCTGCGCTCTGCGGCCGCGAACCTGTTGCGCGACAAACTCAGTACGTACAGTTCGCGGACGCTCAAGGCGCGACGATTGATGACGGATTGTTGCTCTACTTTCCGGCCCCACATTCCTACACAGGCGAGGACGTAATCGAACTACAGGGTCACGGCAGTCCCGTGGTCTTGCAGATGCTATTGCGCCGTTGTTTGGAACTGGGGGCGCGCCTGGCGGAGCCGGGCGAGTTCACACGCCGCGCCTATCTCAATGACAAGTTGGATCTGGCGCAAGCCGAAGCCGTCGCTGATCTCATCGAAGCGTCGACAGAGAGCGCGGCGCGTAGCGCGGTTCGCAGTCTTCGCGGCGATTTTTCCGCACTGATTCATAACCTCGTTCAACAGTTGATCGAGTTGCGAATGTTGGTGGAGGCAAGTCTGGATTTCCCCGAAGAAGATATCGATCCTTTGCATCGCGAGGAATTGCGAAAGCGTAGGGCCAAAATCCAAACGGAGTTGAAACGCACCCTGGATAGCGCTCAACAAGGTAGTTTGCTTCGTACCGGATTACATGTCGTACTGGCCGGCCGTCCGAATGTCGGTAAATCGAGTTTGCTGAACCGGCTGGCCGGCGAAGAACTTGCCATCGTGACGCACATCCCGGGCACAACTCGCGATGCAGTGCGCCAGGCGATTCAAATCGAAGGCGTGCCCTTGAATATTGTGGACACAGCGGGTCTGCGCGAAACGTCCGACGAGGTCGAGCAGTTGGGGATCGCCCGGAGCTGGGCGGAAATGGAACGCGCCGATGTGTTGTTGCTCATTGTCGAAGCACGGCATGAAGCAGATGACGAAGCGATTCTCGCGAAGGCGCCCGCGAATTTGAAACGAATCGTGGTGCACAACAAGATCGATCTCTCACATCAATCACCTTCCGTCGAGCACGGGGAGAACGCGACGCATGTGTTCCTTTCCGCCAAAACGGGGGAGGGTGTCGACTTGTTGAGAAAAACGCTGATGGAGGCTGCCGGCTGGAGAGGCGAGCAAGAAGATCTGTTCATTGCACGCGAACGTCATTTGCTCGCTTTGAAACATGCTGCCGAGCGTGTTGCGGCGGCAGAGTCGCTGAAGGAGTTGGAGTTGTACGCGGAAGAATTACGATTGGCTCAGCGGGCGTTAAACGAAATCACCGGCGAATTCGACGCGGATGACTTGCTGGGCGAGATATTTTCGCGCTTCTGTATCGGTAAGTAATTGTTTTTTAACTGATAAATAGCATCTATGCTTCAATGTTTCATGTGAAACATTGTGGCCCAATAGATGTCCATCGCCCGCCGGCGTATCATTCGGGCCCTTAGAGCAGGTTCCCATGCAATTTCCCCGCGTATTCGATGTGATTGTGATTGGCGGCGGCCATGCCGGTACGGAGGCCGCGTTGGCGGCTGCCCGGAGCGGTAGCGCGACTCTCCTTTTGACGCACAGCATCGAGACCTTGGGCGCTATGTCCTGCAATCCCTCGATTGGGGGGATTGGTAAAGGCCACTTGGTCAAAGAAGTGGACGCACTGGGTGGGGCGATGGCAATCGCCACGGATGAAGCAGGGATTCAGTTCCGCATTCTCAATGCCAGTAAAGGCCCAGCAGTCCGGGCGACCCGTGCCCAGGCCGATCGCCTTCTCTACAAACAAGCAATCCGCAGCCGCCTTGAAAACCAACCCAATCTCAAGCTTTTTCAACAGGCTGTAGAAGATTTACTGATTGAGGGCGACCGAGTCACCGGAGTTGTCACGCAAATCGGGCTGCGCTTTGAGGCGCCCGCCGTAGTGTTGACGGCGGGGACTTTCCTGGCTGGATTGATCCATGTGGGGTTGCAGAACTACCAGGCAGGACGGGCGGGCGACCCTCCCTCGAACACCTTGGCGGCGCGCCTGCGCGAACTGAAGCTGCCGGTAGGCCGGCTCAAAACCGGAACACCCCCACGCCTCGACGGCCGCACGATTGATTTCTCGGTCATGACCGAACAGCCGGGTGACGATCCCGTGCCGGTCTTTTCCTTCCGCGGCCGTGCCGACATGCATCCGGCGCAGCTGCCTTGCTGGATTACCCATACCAACGAGCGTACCCACGAGATCATTCGCGCGGGCCTGGACCGATCGCCCATGTACACGGGTGTGATCGAGGGTGTGGGGCCGCGTTATTGCCCCTCGATCGAAGACAA
>DATEEW010000035.1:0-7285 GCA_035280965.1 Burkholderiales bacterium | reverse complement strand
CTGGTGATGCCGGCTTCATCGGCAACGCGCTCAAGCGACGCACGAGGAAGATAGAGCGAAACGAGATCAACAGGTTTCGGAATATCCCAGCGGGAGCTTGATCCTTCCGGAATGATGATCACGACGCCGGGACGAAAGGTTCCAGTCACCGTCGATCGTCCGGTCCGCCGCTCCATGCGCTGCACCACGCCGTTGTAAGCCATGATGACGTGATGGGTCATGGGCTCTGCGACGTCGTGCAATGGTTCATGTTTCCAGTGGGCGATCCCGGCACCGGAGGCGTCCAAAGACATGCTAAATGGTGTGGTCCCCAGCACCCGCGCCATCTCCGCATCGGCTGCGCGCCCATCGGAACTCGGCGAGTTGCTCTGGCGGGCCTCAGACGTGGTCGGCGGATCCTCTGAAGGATCGCGCAAGTTCGGCGACGACTCCATACTCGCTCCTCGACGGACTGCTTTCGACCGCGGGATTTAGTTTGGCCGGTAAACCAGGCTTGAACTTCTTCGGAAAACTTCTTGGATGGCGCTTTCCGATCGAGAGCTCGAGGATGGGCTGCGGGTAGCTAGGGCTAATCGTTGACTATTGATCTGGCGGAGAGAGAGGGATTCGAACCCTCGGTACGTTTTAGGCGTACGCACGCTTTCCAGGCGTGTACCTTCAACCACTCGGCCACCTCTCCGTGGCTTCCATTCGGAATGGCGCGGATTGTACCTCACCGCGCAACGAAAGTCCCAGTTGTGCCCTGGCCGTTGACGCACGTCATACGCACTTAACTTTAGCGGCGTAGGCTTTTTTCTACATCGACTTAGCAAACGTTCTTAAAGCTGAATGCCGAAGTAGGGTGCTGCGCGTCAAAGATATGCCCTTGTCATTGATACTCGCATCCTCTATAGCGATAAGGCAGTCCTGCGTTTGTATCGATTCCTGCTCTCGATTTTTCGATATTGGAGGATTTGTAATGCGCAGTTCCGCTAACGAAACACTACTTACTTACTCGAGCGCGATGATCCGGATCTGGGGTTTGGAATCGCCGGATCAAGTATCCATGGCCCGAAGCGCGCTGGAGTTGATTCTTGGCGTCACCTCCGTCGAGATTTCTACCGAAGCGCAGCACGCTCACGTCCGGTTCGATCCTCGCCGCGTACGACTGCAACAGTTTTGCACCGCTCTTCATGCAGTGGAACTGGACGCAGAAATTCTGGAAATGTAGAGGCGGCGAAAAGCCGCCGGAGCTTCGAAAACAAGGGCGCCGCGGCGCTCTTGTTTTTTGCGTACAAGTTTCCAGTGCCTTGGGTGGCAAGACATTTGCAATATCCCGCATGTCTACTTTTAAAGCCGTGTTGGGAAAAGCAAATGGAAGGTGTGTCCTCCGAACCGCAATTTTTGGTTTGTTGTCCCATGTGCGGCGGTCGCGTTGTACGTGTGAGACGGAACTTGGTGGACCGCTTGCGCAGTTTGTTCAGACAGTATTTCCGCTACCGTTGTCGGACCTTTAGTTGTGCATGGGAAGGCTGTATCCCAGTCGATTCCTAGGGCTTTTAGGCGACGGGCATTAGAATGCCCGCTTCGCCAACCGTCCATTCCTTATGAGCCAAAAGAGCGGGGCCGTTCAGCCGCTGAAAATAAGTGTCGGTTTGAGCGCCGTGGTGCTTGCCGTGACGGAAGAGGAGCCCAAGGTACTCGCCATCCGCTCCGCTCGGTCCGACGATGCATTGCCTTCCGGTCCGTTGGAGCCGAATCACCGCACGCTCGAAACCGGTCTGCGCGCGTGGGTCGAGGCGCAAACCGGTCAGAAGCTCGGTTACGTCGAGCAGCTCTACACCTTCGGCGATCGATATCGTGACCCCTTGGGAAGCGATCTCCGCTCGCTGTCGATTGGCTATCTGGCCCTGGTGAGCAAAGCGGGTGATGCCGGCGTGGCCGAATGGCGCGATTGGTACCGCTATTTTCCCTGGGAAGATTGGCGCGGCGGTCGTCCCGAGGTCTTGGCGAAAATTCTGAGCGGCCTACGCAAGTGGGCGCAGGCGGCCTCAACACCGGCGGAAAAGAAATTACGCGAGGCGCGCGTGCGTCGCACTTTTGGATCGACGCAGTTGCCCTGGAACGACGAACCGGTGCTGGAACGTTATGAGTTGCTCTACGAGGCACGGTTGGTTTCCGAGGCGCATCGAGATCGCGGTCAGAAGGGCCCTTGGCCAGCGGAAGTGATTGTCGAGGGCGAGCCGATGGCGGCCGATCACCGACGCATTCTGGCGACAGCCATTTCGAGGTTGCGGGGCAAGATTAAATATCGCCCTGTGGTATTCGAGTTGATGCCACCGAATTTTCCGTTGGGGCAGTTGCAGGCGACGGTGGAGGCGCTGGCAGGGGTGCGATTGCACAAGCCCAATTTCAGACGCTTGGTGGAAGGCCTTGGTTTAGTGGAAGAAACCGGTCAGACCACTACCGCCACGGGCGGGCGTCCGGCCCGCCTGGTGCAGTTTCGAAAAGAAGTATTGCTGGAGCGTCTGGCGCCCGGGTTCCGGCTTCCGATCGCGAAACTTTAATCAAAACCCATTGACGCCCTTATTCTCAGGTCTAGAATAAGCGCAGCCGAGCTTACTCGGTTTTTTCAGAGCCTAGTTATTCTCAATTTGAGCATAACAAGGCGGACTAGAGGAATGCGTCTGATGAACGATATCGCTTTTCCAATTCACGCTTTGAAGCGCGGCAATGCCTATACGCCGGAAATCGCGGCGCGCATGGCGCCGCTGTACGAGCGCGTCAAGCATGTTGTGGCCGACTTCAAATGGCCCGAATTCGCGCCCGATATCGACGCCATCCTGCGTCTGAAAAAAGAGAAGCACGCGGTGATCCTGGCGCACAACTATCAAACGCCGGAAATCTTCCATACCGTCGCAGATATGGTAGGCGACAGTCTTGCGCTAGCGCGCGAAGCAGCCAAGGCCGACGCCGACATCATTGTCATGGCGGGCGTGCATTTCATGGCCGAAACCTCGAAGCTGATCAATCCCGACAAGACGGTGTTGATTCCCAGTCTGGAAGCAGGCTGCTCGCTTGCCGATTCCATTACTGGCGCAGACGTGCGTTTGATGCGCGAAAAATATCCGGGCGTGCCGGTCGTTACTTATGTGAACACTTCTGCGGAAGTGAAAGCGGAAAGCGATATCTGCTGCACTTCGGGTAACGCGGTGAAAGTTGTGGAGAGTCTCGGCGTACCGCGCGTGATGATGTTGCCGGATGAATTTCTTGCCAAAAACGTTGCTGCGCAGACTAAGGTGGAAATCATTTCCTGGGCCGGTCATTGCGAAGTGCATGAGCGCTTCACGCCGAAGGACATCAAAGCGTTTCGCCTCATGTACCCCGGCGTGGTGGTGCTGGCGCATCCCGAATGCCCGCCCGAAGTCGTCGCCGAAGCCGATTACACCGGCTCCACTGCGGGCATGATCAATTATGTAGGTGAGAAAAAACCGCCGCGCGTTGTCTTGATCACCGAGTGCTCGATGAGTGACAACGTCGCCGTCCAGTATCCGGATATCGAATTCGTGCGTCCCTGCCAAATGTGCCCCCATATGAAGCGCATCACGCTGTCCGGCATTCGCCATGCACTCGAAACGATGCAACACGAAGTGACAATCGATCCGGCATTGGCGCCGCGTGCGCGGATGGCGATCGAACGCATGCTGGCGGTGAAGTGAGCGGATGGCACGCATCTCGCATTCGGTTAGATATTTAGTGGCGGCAATTTTGGGAGGCGATCAATGAACGCTTTCTCCGAGCAGAGAGTCATTGTGGTCGGCGCCGGCATCGCCGGTTTGGCGACGGCTTTACGCTTAGCGCCGTTGCCGGTCACATTGCTTGTGAAAGCTCCTTTGGGTACGGAGGCGTCCACGCCTTGGGCTCATGGGGGGATTGCTGCCGCGATGGGCAATGAAGATGCTCCCGAATTTCACGCGGCCGACACGATCAAAGCGGGCGCTTTCCATTGCGATGAAGAAATCGTCGCAAGCGTCACCGCTGAAGCGCCTGCTTGCATTGAAGATCTGATTCGTCACGGCGTGAAGTTCGATCGCGATGCGCAAGATGCTCTTTCGCTCG
The DNA here is from genome assembly GCA_035280965.1 of Burkholderiales bacterium. Classification (GTDB taxonomy): domain Bacteria; phylum Pseudomonadota; class Gammaproteobacteria; order Burkholderiales; family SG8-39; genus DATEEW01. The sequence continues at coordinate 3,187 of DATEEW010000035.1, read as the reverse complement.
GCCTCGAAGCCGCGCATTCGCAACGACGCATCGTGCATGCAGGCGGCGATGCGACGGGTCTACAAGTCGTCAATGCACTGATTAAGGCGGCCAAGGCGTCGCCGAGCATTGAAATTCTAGACGACGTTATCGTTACCGAACTGGTGTTGGAGGAAGAGGGGGTACGTGGCGTGAAAGGCTTGCGCGCTGGGACGCCTTTTTATATGCCGGCGCGCGCTGTGGTTCTGGCGACGGGCGGCGCAGGTGGTCTTTACGCCAACACCACCAACCCCATCGGTTCGATCGGTAGCGGTTTTGTGTTGGCCGCGCGAGCAGGTGCTGTGTTGCGTGACGTGGAGTTCGTGCAGTTTCATCCTACCGCGATGGCGGTGGGGCGCGATCCGATGCCGCTTGCCACCGAAGCGCTGCGCGGCGAAGGCGCGGTTCTGGTCAATAGCCGCGGCGATCGCTTTATGGCCGATGTGCCTGGCCAAGAGCTTGCGCCGCGTGATGTGGTCGCACGCGCCATCTGGGCTGAGATTGAACGCGGTCAGGATGTTTATCTGGATGCACGCGCAAAAGTGGGCGCGCGTTTTCCGCATCGCTTTCCAGCGGTCTATGCGCTGTGTCAAAACGCAGGTATCGATCCGCTAAAGCAGCCGATTCCGGTGCGGCCTGCCGCGCACTATCACATGGGCGGCATTGCTGTGGATCAAAACGGCCGTACCAGCGTTCCCGGCTTGTGGGCTTGCGGCGAAGTCGCCGCGACCGGTCTGCATGGTGCGAATCGTCTGGCGAGCAACTCGCTCCTCGAAGGAGCGGCATTCGCTCGTTGGATCGCGGTGGATATCGCGGCGACGGAAGTGCCGCGTACGGCTCGCTTGCAATCGGTGGATTCCGATTTCATTCCTCGCGTCGCCGGTGGTGCAGAGGTTCAGCATTTGCGCGATTTGATGACGCGTAACGTGGGTGTGACCCGTGATGAAGCGAGTTTGACCGAAGCAATTCACGAATTGAGCGATGTTGCTTTCGGTCGATCCGCAGTCGCGGATCGCGCGCTCGCCGGTTTGTTTATCGCGGTCGCGGCCAACATGCGCACAGAAAGTCGTGGGGCACATTTCCGTCGCGATCATGTCGAATTGCGGGACGAGTGGGCGCATCGCATCGAATTGACGCTTGCGGATCTCCATAAAGAAGTCCAGCGTCTGCAATCCGGTCGCGTTGCCGCGCGCGCATGAGTTTGCAAGCGCTTCCCGATTTACTGGTCGAGCCGCTTATCCGTGCTGCACTGACCGAAGATCTCGGGCGCGCAGGCGACATCACGACCCAAGCGATTTTTCCGGCAGGTGCGCCGATGCGAGCAGTCATCGCGGCCCGCAAACCAGGCATTCTCGCGGGCATTCAGGCTGCGCGCCTTGCATTCAAGCTGCTCGACCCGGCTATCGATGTTGAAATCCTCAAACAGGACGGCGCAACACTTGTGGCGGGGGACGAGATTCTGCGTGTGAGCGGAGATGCGCGGGCAGTTTTGAGCGCCGAGCGTGTCGCGTTGAACTTCAGTTGCCGCTTGTCTGGGATAGCCACTGCTACAGCGCAACTCGTCGAAGCAGCTAAGCCGCACAAGGCTCGTATTGCCTGCACGCGCAAAACGACACCAGGATTACGCGCATTGGAAAAGTACGCTGTGCGTGCGGGGGGCGGCGTCAATCACCGTTTCGGTCTCGATGATGCAGTGCTGATCAAGGACAACCATATCGCCGTTGCAGGCGGCGTACATACGGCAATCGAGCGCGCACGCGCTTCGGTCGGTCACTTGGTCAAAATAGAAGTGGAAGTAGACACGCTCGCCCAACTCGACGAAGCGCTTTCGGCAGGGGTCGACGCTGTCCTGCTCGACAACATGACCCCTGATCAATTGCGCGAAGCGGTATGGAAAGTGAATGGCCGCGCAATCGTGGAAGCTTCCGGTGGCGTGACCCTGGCGACCGTGCAGGCCATTGCAGCGACAGGTGTAGACATTATTTCCGCGGGCTGGTTGACGCATAGCGCCCCGATTCTGGATCTGGGGCTGGACGTTCTTTAGCGCATTCTTAAGCGTTCAATGCGACAATGTGTCGCTTTCAAACCCGGCCTTTTGCATGCGAGATCTCGACACGAATTTGCACGAATTCGAGCGGCGCGGCTTATTGCGCAAACGTCGAGAAGTGGACTCGCCGGCCGGCGTTCGCATGCAGGTGGACGGCCGCGAACTTTTGAGTTTCTGTAGCAACGATTATCTCGGACTTGCGAATCATCCCAAACTCATCGCAGCGCTGAAGGAAGGGGCCGAGCGTTATGGTGTTGGCGCTGGCGCTTCTCCGCTGATCAGTGGCCATAGCGCCATTCAGCACGCTTTGGAAGAGCGGTTGGCTGCGTTTGTGGGGATGCCGCGTACGCTGCATTTCCCCACCGGGTATATGGCGAATCTCGCTGTACTGCCCGCACTTGCGACTCCGGGTGACACGATTTTCTCGGATACCCTAAATCACGCTTCCCTCATCGACGCGGGCCGATTGGCGCGCGCCGAAGTCATCGAATATCCGCATTGCGACCCAAACGCGCTTGAGGTGCAGCTCAAGGCTTGTTCAAGCGCCGGAAAATTCGTCGTCACCGATAGCATTTTCAGCATGGACGGCGACATCGCTCCCTTGCCTCAATTGCTGGATTTGTGCGAGCGCTACGACGCGATGCTGATCGTCGACGACGCGCATGGTTTCGGCGTGCTCGGAGATAAGGGGCACGGAGTCCTTACTCACTTCAAGCTTGAGTCATCGCGCCTTGTGTACATCGGTACGCTGGGAAAAGCCGCTGGGGTCGCGGGCGCTTTTGTCGCTGCGCGAGCGCAGATTATTGAGTGGCTGATCCAGCGCGCGCGGACCTATATTTATACGACGGCATCGCCACCCGCACTAAGCGTTGCATTGATGGCAAGTCTGGATGTGATTGAAAACGATGAAGGGGAGGCTCGTCGCTCGCAATTGCGCACCCACATCGCGCAACTGCGCACGAAACTCGCCGATCTACCGTTCAAGCTGATGTCATCGCAAACGCCGATTCAGCCTTTGCTCATCGGACAGAACAAAAAGACGCTAGATATCATGCGCGCACTTGATGAGCGCGGAATCTGGGTGCCCGCAATTCGTCCGCCGACGGTGCCGCAGGGTACCGC
>DATEEW010000034.1:0-9730 GCA_035280965.1 Burkholderiales bacterium | reverse complement strand
TTTCTCTGTGCTCTCTGTTCTCTGTGGTTCAAGGTTTTTTCGTTTTTCACTCAGCGCAAAGCGAAGTCCACCCTAGAAGGCGAACCTTCCTTCACGCCTTCGGCATCGAGCCGTGGGGCCACTAAAAACAAGCGGTCGCGCGGGGCACCGTGTTCCAACAACCATTCCTGTGCCGCTTGCGCGCGTGCATTGGCCAAGGCGCGCAACTGTTCTTCGTCGGATTGGAAGTTCGCGAGCAACAATTTCTCCATGTCGGCCTTGGGAACATCTTTGGACATTCCGATGAGGTTGCGCGGCTTGTTGGGTAGATCGCTATCCTGGTAAACCAACCCTAAGTATTTTTCATATTCGCCGGGCGCGATTTCCATCTCGTCGATTTTGGATGCGGAAATCTCCCGTGCCTTCAGCAATTTCATGCGGCGTTGTAGTTCGGCGCGCGCCAAGCCTTCGCGATCAGTAGCCGGGTCGACACGCCCCGCGATGTCGAGTTTGAGACCGGGTCGTTCGTTTAGCGCCGTGCTCAGCTTCTCCAGTTTTTCCACGTCCTGTGCGTCAAGTTTTGCAGCGCCCGGATCGAATTCGACATAAGAGAGTTCTTCGCTGCCGCCGTCGCCAAACACGGAGCCGATCAACGCGAAGGGCGAGGTTACCGCTTTGAAAATCAGATTCAAAAACATGCGAACGACTAAGCCGCCCATGCTGAATTCGGGATCGTCCAACGAGCCGCTGATAGGCAATTTGACATCGATGACGCCATTGCGATCTTTCAATAACGCGACCGCCAAATGCACGGGCAGATTGGGGCCACCTTCGCCGCTGCGCCGTTCACCGAAAGTCAGTTGATCGAGGAAAAGCTGGTTCTCCGCCTGCAGTTGTCGATTTTCCAAACGGTAATGCGCCTTGAACGACAGCTTGCCACGCTCAATGCCGTAACCTGCATACTTGATTGTGTAAGGCGATAGCGGCGGCAGATCCACATCACGCGCATTGGCTTGCAGATCAAGAAAAAGCTCTTTGGCGAGCGGATTCACCAGGCCTTGAATCGTAACCGGCGCGTTGCCGTTCACCGCCGCATGAATATCGACTTCGCCCGGCTTCTCCGGTCGCATTGCCGAAATAGTGCCTTCCACTTTGGTCAGTTCGGCTGAGTAATTGGGTTTGACGAAGTAATCGGCGAAACTCACTTTGCCGTTGCGCAATTCGATGCCGCCGATTTCGAACACGCGCTTGGGCGCTTCGGGCGTAGGCGTCGATTGTTGCGACGGCGCGGTTGCCGTTTGCGCGGCTTGAACCGGCTTGTCCGCGCGCAAACGCTGAACATTCAGCGTTCCGTCGGAGCCAAGCACCAAGCGCGAATAAAAATCGCTCAAGGTGATACGTTCCGCGGCTGCTTTGAACGGTGCGGAATTGAAGCTGAAGCCACGCAGAAGCAAGGAACGCCAGCTCAGCAATTCTTCGCCGGTATTGCGCTCGGCCGCATGGACATCGCCCACACGAATGCCTCCCTGGTAGCCGACCGTCGTTTTTCCAGTCGTTTGAGCGACACGCAGTTGTCCTCGCGTGCCGATGTTGCCGCGCTTCAAGTCGAATTTCACCGTCTCGCGCCAGTAGGGCTGGAATTGAACGAGATCGATGCCGCGTGCTTCCACATTCAATGTGCCGCTGAATGGGCGCAAACGCAGCGGGCCTTCAAGGGATAGGGTGCCCGTCTTGTTCAACATGGCCTTCAGCGTGGCGCGCATTTCCGCATCGAGCGATGCGTTTTCCGCATCCAGGTCGATATAGGTTGCGCTGACTTTCACAGGCTGGACGGTGCTTTGGTCTTCGTAATCCAACGCGAAATTCTTTAAAGAAATTTTCTTGAAGCTGCTCTTCCATGCGGGCGCTGGTGTTGAGGCGTCGGGGGCCTGTGCGGTCGCCGCAGGAGCGGTCTTAGGAGTGCCGGCGGTCCATTCCACGCGGCCTGCCTTATTGCGCTTAATCCGTCCTTTGCCATTACTGCCGCTGAGTAAGGCGATCTCAATGCGTCGTTCCGTCACATCCACATTTGCGTCTTTTATGTCCAACTGCGGCAAACTCAATGCTGGCTCACGCTCTCCGAGGGTGCCGATCTGCGCGTCGCGCAAAGTGAGATCCATATTCTCGAGTTTGAATTGGAACGGGTCCCCCGACGCGAAATGAAATCGCGTCTGACCATCTAGAAGCCCCTTGCGTAATTCGAAATTCACTGCGCTGCCGTAATAGGGGAGGAAAGATTCTAGCTGCCAGTTCTTCAAACGCAGATTTCCAGAACCGACAAGCGGTGCGAGGGCGAGCTTGCCTTCGCCTTCCAAACGCTGCGAGCCTTGAGCGTTGAAACTGAGTTGCCACTCGCCTTGCTTGCCGCTGCCCAAGTCGCGCAATGAGATCGCAACGTTATTGAGTTGCGCCTGATAGGGGCGCTCGTTTGAAATGTCTCGAAGGCGAAGCGTGCCCCCTTGCAGCGTGCCGTTAGCGATGTGGAAACGAAATGGCGGTTTCGGTGCGGTTGTAGAGGAGGCTGCCCGGGAGGAAGGCGGCTTTGCGGGCGAAGGGATAGGCGCCGCGGAAAGCGCTACCAGATTCAGGCGTCCGTCTTTGTAGCGCATCAATTGGACATCGGGCCCTTCGATGCTCAGATGACTCAGGCGCATTTCGTTGGCGACGAAGTCGTAGGATTCGAGCGCAGCGCGGGCGAGCGGAATCGAAAGAATGCGATCGCCGCTCAATTGTTGCAACTCGAGCTTTTCCAGCGCAGCGACGCCGGAGAGTGTGAGGGAGCGTAGGGCGCCATTACTCGTGATCAGGCGCAATTGCAGATCGCCGTCCAGTTCGCCCGCGGCAATGGCGAAGTGCAATCTAGCCGGCACGTAGTCTGCGTATTTCGCCAACTGCAGTTTGTCGAGGCGAAAACGCAGCAAGGTTTCATTTGTGTCCTTGAAGGGCCTGCTTTCGCCTTGCACGGTGAGCGGCGCGCCATTAATCAGCGCGGACAATTTTGGCTGCACTTTGACGTCCGCTTGGGAAGGTAGATTGGATAAGAAGGGAACGCCTAGGTCAAGGTCAGTGACGGCATGCTTCTCATCGGTATAGCGATCGTCGAAATCTATGCGGCCCCCGCTGACTTCCAGATCGCTGAGCGTAAAGCGAGTGGGATCGCTTTCCGGTTTGTTGCGCCACTCGTCGATCAAGTCCTGCACGTTATATCGACGGTCTATGTCGCGCCGGAGCCGTAGATGCGGCCGCACCAACCGAACGCCGTCGAGTACCGGCGTGCCACGAAGCAGGCTGCCTAGCGAAACGTTTGCATACGCTTCCTCCGCGTTGAGCAAGAATTCAGATTGCGCGTTAGCCCCTGCGTCTTGCGGGGCGGACGGGTCGGCGGATATAGGAAGTTCGTCGATGCGCAAACCCTTGAGAGCGAAGGATAGAGCAAAGGGATTGAAATACAGGCGCTCGATATGCACCGGGCGATGCAAAGCTTCGGCCGCGGCACGTTCGAGTTTCGAGTGCATCAAGGCCGGGAGCGCGATAAAGCCGATGAGAGCGTATAGGGCGAGCGCGATCGCTCCACCGATAAACAAACGGCGTCCGCGCCGCGTCCGTGCATAAGCAAGCGGTTTACGTGCAGAGCCTCCAAGGCGGGCAACGATGGGCGGCAGCATTTTTTATCCTTCTTGGGCGGCACTCGCCATGTTCTTGGTTATTAGAAACTCCGATGTAGGGCCAGTCGGGGAATAGCTGCCTAGTGTTCCCTAGCGTTCGAGGATGCCGGTTTTAGTTTAACCCCATTCGCGTCCTTTTCAGCGATTGTGCGCCTAGCGCAGATCGCGTAATCACAAGGTTTCGCCCAACCGAAAATTTGATTCCATATTGCATAAAATCGCAAAGCGTGTGCCCGGGCATGCGCGCTGCACTTCCACGCTATGAACGAAAAAATGAATAAACGGTTGCACGGAGCTCGTCGCGCGAAAAATCATTGCGCCTTGTTGTTGATCGATTTCATCAACGATTTCGATTTTCCGGACGGCGATGTACTGGCGCCACGGGCGCTCGCGGCGGCGCGCGCTACGGCGAAGCTGAAAAAGCGTGCACGTGCAGCGGATGTCCCGGTCATCTATGTCAACGACAATTTTGGGCGATGGCAATCACAGTTCGATCAGGCAGTCGCGCACTGCATGCGGCGCGGTTGCCTGGGCCGTGCCGTCGCGGGAACGCTGAAACCGTTGAAGCACGATTACTTTGTTTTGAAGCCGCGTCATTCCGCTTTCTATTTAACGCCCTTGCCTCTGCTGTTGGAAGACCTGGGCGTAAGTGAGTTGATCTTGACCGGCTTGTTGGCCGATTCGTGCGTCCTGTTCAGTGCTAACGACGCTTACTTGCGTAATTTGCGCGTCCGCGTTCCGCCCGATTGCATCGCGGCCATTGAAGATGCACATGCGGAAGAGGCGCTCGCTTATATGCGGCGCGCTTTGAAAGCCGATACACGTCCGGGCGCGGAAATCGAATTCGGTGCGCGTCGGTAAAGGGGGCGGGGCACGGGCATTGCAACTCCTATGTGATGCGGCTCGAAATGACGCGCGCGATTGTTCCGCATCGCTTGCGCGCAACAAAGGAATAACTATGGTTGATTCGAAATCCCGCGACCTGCCGGCGGATAGGGTGCAGGACACGGAATGGCAACGTCCTTATCAGGACTCCCCAGGGCCCGATACGCTCGCGCAGACGCCGGAACCGTTTTCGCCCGAACGCAAGCACGACTCACCGGGAAAAGTTCCGGTACAACCTCCGGCGGAACCCCCGAATCCCAACCCCGTTCACATTCCGCCCGCAACGCCGCAGCCTGGTGATTTGCCCGCAAGTAATCCGGATGTGGTCGGTAGCGGCGCGGTCGGTGAAGAAGCGCTCAATCGCGCCCGTCCGACGGAGCGCGCTTAGAGGGCCAGCGCTGCCGCTTTGCGAATATCGGCGATCAGATTTTCGTACACGCTTTCTGCTTCGCCGCTGTGCAAACGCAGTACGTAAGCCGGATGCACTGTGACAATGGTGGGGATTCCGCGTGGCGAGGGAATCGGTCGACCGCGATATTCCCCCACTCGGATCGGGCCGCCGAGCACCGCGCGTGCGGCCGTCGCGCCCAGGCAGACGATGACCTTAGGCGTCACTAAATCCAGTTCCGCGTCCAGCCAAGGATGACAGGCCGTAATTTCGCGTTGGCCCGGCGTTTTATGCATGCGACGCTTGCCGCGCAGTTCCCATTTGAAATGCTTCACCGCGTTCGTTAGATAAATATCTTCGCGCCGAACGCCCGCCAGTTCGAAAGCGCGTTCCAACAATTGTCCGGCAGGTCCCACGAAGGGATGACCTTCGAGGTCTTCGCTATGACCGGGCTGTTCTCCGACTACAAAGAGCGGCGCATGGTCGGCGCCCTCGCCGAACACGGTCTGCGTCGCGCCACGCCACAGCGGACAGGCTTTGCAATGCGCGGCAGTCTCACGCAAGGTTTCCAGGGAAGCGCGAGCGTATGCGGGCGCGGCCTCCTTTACTTCATTGCCCGGCGATCGACGCGGAGGCCCTTCGAAGCGCAAGCGATGAAGAGTCTGTTCGGCAATATGGGTTTGGTCAGCGCTGCGTCGATTGATGGGCATGATGCGGGCCCTTTCGATGAATATGCGTGCATCAATTGCAAGCGGCATGCCCCGGCCATTTTCGTCAATTGCCGATGATTTCTGCGAACTTGGCCATGCTATCGATGCGTTGTGCGCAAATGCGCAATGCGACCAGCAGCGGTACTGCGATCAGGACCCCGATCGCGCCCCCCAACCAGCCCCAGATCAATACCCAGACGAATATGACGACGGGATTGATGGCAAAACGGTCACCCATGATCATGGGCTCCGCGAGTTGGCCCTCGATAAAGTGGAGAAGCAAGAAGACCGCAGGAGGCGCGACGATATCCATCGGCTGATCGAAAGTGAATAACGAAACCAGACTAATGACCAACAGGGCGATGATGGGTCCCAGGTAGGGAACGAAATTGAGCAAACCGGCCATGACGCCCCACAACAAAGGCGTTGGCATGCCCAGCGCCCACATGGACAGCGCGGTGGCAGTGCCCAGGCACACGCTCAAAAAGGTGATGGTAAGGAAATAGCGACCGATTTCGGTTTGTACTTCACGTGCGATTTCCACCACCCGAATCTTGTCGCGCAGTTTGGGCATGACGCGGACGGCCTTGCGCAAGAATATGTCCCCTGAGGCGAGTAAGAAATACGCGAGCATCAAGGTGGTCAAAAGCGAGAACACGGCGTCTTGAACGCTGGTAACGAGGGCGAACGGTTCCCCGCGCTCTACCACGACTTGTGTTTTGCGCGGGTCATCCGGGGACGCGATCTGCGCCATCTTGTCGGCCATTTCCTGCATCGATTGCATCGGCTTGACGAACGTGCGCAGCTTGCGATCGATCATTCGTAAATCGGCGGGGCCGAAGTTCGCCCACTTTTGTACGGGCTCATACAAATTTACGGCTAACCCCACCACGAGGGCGACCAGGCTGAGCATGACCATCGCTGCGGCGAACGCCTGGGGGATTTTCAATCGTACGAGCGCTTTGACGGCGGGCGCGAGCAACAAAGCGAGCAAGGCGGCCACAACAATAGACAGGATCAAAGCGGCTGCGGTGTGGACCGCGAAGGCCAGGGCAAAAGTCAGCGCGATCCAGCCGAACAGCCGCCAGCCCGCAGGCGGCGGCGGAAGTTCTGCAACAGGGGTTTCGTCAAAGGGGGCGGCAGCCATGATATTTCGGCGTGTTGAAATGCTGTCCCAGACGCAAGCGCAATGCCGAGAAGATTTGTCGTAGTGCCCCGACAAAATGGGCATGCGCGTTGCACGGGCGCTTTGGGTTCCAAATTCCTTGCTGTCGGATACCGCCGGGGTTGAGCAATGCTTTTTTACGCCTTTCTTTTCTTTGTCGTCGCGGGCGTTGCCGCGTTGGCAGGCTTCAATGAGCTTGCTCCCGATCTCGCCGCAATTGCGCGCCTAGTGTGTTACTGCTTTCTCGCCTGCGGTTTTGCGACTTTGATTTTCGGACTGCCCCGTCGATGAACTTGGCGTGCCGGCGGCACGCGTGTTGCAGTCTTGCGCTTGTGCGCTAGGCGCGTGCGTGCTTCAACAGGTTGGTTGAAGCGCATTCGACATACTGAGGAGATCGATATGGCCAATCCACCAGATCAGTCCGGTAAGCATTCGAGCATGCAGCAGGGCTCCAATCGCTCCGATCAGTCCAAGGAACCTGAAAACCAATATTCGCAGTCAGGAAAAGGCAGTCGGAGCGGACAGCAACAAAGTGGCAGCCGGCAAGGTTCTCAGAAAAGCCAGCAAGGTCAGCAAGGCCAAGAAAGCAAACAAGGACAGCAGCAACAAGATCGTCCAAATTCGACCCAGGATCAACAGCGTCAGGGCGGCTCTCCTAAATCCGGCCAAATGGGGAGTGAACGTACTGACAAGAATCAGCAGCAGCAAAGTCCTTCCCAAAGCGGTTCGCGGTGGGACGAATAAGGCGCGACAGACGCGCAGAGCAAAGCCCGGGCTAGTCCCGGGCTTTTTATGCGGTTAAAGATGGGTTCCGAGGAGACATATGATGGCTGACCAAATCAAAGAACAACGCAAGCGCGCACCTCGCGAGGAGAGCGAACGCGTGGAAGGGATACGGCGGCGGCGGGGACCTTATGGCCCGATTCGCTCGACTCGCAACCGCACGCGCACCCCGAGGCAACCGAGCGAGGCGCAGTGAGGATAATTTGCTGCCGGCGTTCGCGATGAGGCGGGCGCCTTATGTAGTCTGTTTATTGTTTGGGCTATGGATTACCGGTTGCGCACTTCCGCCTTTGCCGCCCGCTGCGGCGGCTCAAAGCCCGAGCGAATTGGTCATTCGCGACGGCGAGCGACGGTTGAGCGGCGAAGAGGCTCGGCGCGTCTATGCGCAGCTCGCAAAAGAGGGCGATACGGATTTATTGAGCAATCATTTGCGCAGCGCACTAGGCACTGAGGGTAGCCCCTTGGTGCTGGGAAATAGCGCCAAATTGCTGATCGATGGACCGGCCACTCACGGCGCGATGTTCAAGGCGATCGAGGCGGCGCGCGACCATATCAATTTGCAAAGCTATATATTGGCCGACGACGAGACGGGTGTCCGTCTGCGAGACATTCTCGTGCGCAAACGCGCTCAAGGCGTCATCGTGAATGTGCTCTACGACAGCGTCGGCTCAATGGACACTGCGAAGGAATATTTTCAGGGACTGCGGGACGCAGGCATCGCCACCTGCGAATTCAACCCTGTCAACCCGGCTAAGGCTAAGGGCGACTGGCGCATCAATAGTCGAAACCATCGCAAAATTCTGGTAGTCGACGGTCGGGTCGCCTTTACCGGTGGCATCAATATCAGCGGTGTGTATTCGGCCGGTTCGGCGGGTAGTCGCAGAAAAAGTGCGGAAGAAGGCTGGCGCGATACGCATATCCAAGTCGCGGGGCCCATCGTTATGGACGCGCAACAACTGTTTCTCGACGACTGGGCGCGTTACTGCAACCCGGTGGCGGTCGGAACTTATTATCCAAAACCCAAGCGCTTCGGCAGTCAGATCATCCGCCTTACTGCGGGTGTGCCCGGCCAAGGCAATGAAATCTATGCGGCCTTGTTGTCTGCAATCGAACACGCCGAACGTAGTGTGCATCTGACTTACGGCTATTTCGTACCCGACCCACGGACTGTGGAAGCGTTGAAAAATGCTGCACAGCGAGGTGTCGATGTCACGCTGATGCTGCCTGGTCTTAGCGATTTTTGGGCGCCGTTATATGCGGGTCGGTCGTACTACGATGATTTGCTTGAAGCCGGGATCACCATTTACGAGCGACCCGATGCGCTCCTGCATGCGAAGACGGCGGTGATCGACAGCGCGTGGTCCTCGGTAGGTTCGACCAATCTCGATTGGCGGAGCCTCGTCCACAACTACGAAGCCGATATCGTCGTTTACGGCGACGAGTTCGGCGCGCGGATGGAGGATCTGTTCGCCTCGGATGTGCGTGTATCGCAACGTATCACGTTGGAGGCCTGGCGCGATCGCGGTGTCGGAAGCCGATTCAAGGAATGGTTCGCCCGACGATGGGGTTATTTGCTTTAACAGATGCCGCGGTAATTGTGCGTAGCGGCACGAAGATCAAACAAACCTCGCTTACTCTCAAGCAGTCCGCTCTACGGCCTTGTCTCTCGCGGTTTTATCGCCTATGAATTGATTCTGGCGTATCCACCGTCGCGGAGAATAAGCATGAGCGCATGGGGGCATGGCTTCTTCGAAAACGACAACGCAGGCGATTGGGCCTATCGGCTGGATTGCAGTCGCGATTTACATTTCGTCGAAGAAACCTTGGATCGGGCGCTCGGCCCTCAGCGATTGGCTTTTTGGGAAGGCGAAGAAGTGCTCGCCGCAGCGGAAACCGTGGCACGGCTCAAGGGCAACTGGGGTAGGTGCGATTCAGCCACGCGGCCCGTCGACGATTGGATTAAAAATACTTCGCATCTATTAACGCCAGCTCTCATCGAAAAGGCCGCCGCCGCATTGGAACGCATCGCAGCCGATTCCTCCAGCTTGTCGCTCGTGTGGGAAGGAAGTCGACTCCACGAAGAGTGGCTAAACAATATCGCGGATTTGCGCGCTCG
>DATEEW010000033.1:0-3284 GCA_035280965.1 Burkholderiales bacterium | reverse complement strand
GCGACGCGCTTGAATTCTTCGAAATAGCTTTCGGTGCAGTCCTCGACGATGAGGCATTCGTAACCGCGATCGTTCGCCTCGCGCATGCTGGTCTGCACGCAAACCTCCGTCGTGACACCTGCGAAAAGCAAATGGGTAATGCCGAGCGTATGCAGAATGTGATCGAGTCCTGTCGCACAGAAGGCGCCCTTTCCCGGCTTGCGCAGCACGATATCACCTTCCTGTGGCAGCAACTCGGGCACGAAGCCCGCGCCCGGTTCGTCTTCGACGAGTACGCGGCCCATCGGCCCCGGATCGCCGATACCGCAGTCCAGATTGCCACGCGCGAGCTTAGAAGGCGGACAGTCCGAAAGATCGGCGGCGTGCGCTTCCTGTGTATGGATGACGCGGATACCCTGCGAGCGGCACAAATCCAGCAATGCTACGCAAGCAGGAACGATCTTGCTCAGACGCGATACATCGTTGCCCAGCATGTCGCCGAAGCCGCCCGGTTCGATGAAATCCCGCTGCATATCGATCATGACAATCGCTGTGCGCGCCGGATCGAAAGTGTAAGGATAGGGTCGCGCGTCGATGGTGAGAGTGGACATGCTGCGTTCCTTTAAGCCGCTTCTTGCTGGGTGGTATGCGCGCCGGCCATAGCACGGCCGATTGCACCGACATCAGCGGGCGTATGGCCGAGCGCACATTCGAGAGCGACTTTGCCGCGCGAAAGCACGATCAGGCGGTCGCTTAAAGCGAGGAGTTCATCCAGGTCTTCGCTCAACAACAGAATCGCCGCGCCGCCTTCGCGGGCGGCACGTAGACGAGCATGAATTTCGGCTGCGGCCTGGAAGTCGAGTCCAAAACAAGGGTTGGCGACGATGAGCAGGCGCGGCGCATCGGAAATTTCGCGCGCGAGCACGGCACGCTGCACGTTGCCGCCGGATAGCGAATCAATCGACGCCTCCGGGCCGTTGGTTTTTACTTTGTAGGCGGCGATGCGTTCCTTGGCCTGCGTCAGCAGATTCTTGCGCGACAGCCAGGGCCCGCGCGACAAGGGAGGGCGATCGAAGTTACGTAGCGCCAGATTTTCGGCCACCGAAAGCTTGCCGACACAGGCGTTGTGCAGAGGTTCTTCGGGGAGACTGCGGATATTCAACGCGCGCATCGCCTTGCGCGTCGGTTTGTAAGGAATGCCGTCGACCGTGACGCTGCCGCCGTGTATGGGGAGGACACCAGTGAGGGCGGCAACGAGTTCGCGCTGGCCGTTGCCCGATACACCCGCCACACCCAGGATTTCACCTGCTTTCACGTCGAAGCTAAGACCGTCCACAGCGCGTTTTCCGTCCGAGGTGACATGCAGCAAATCCTTTACTGCGAGGCGTACTGCGCCGTCATTGGTCGTCGCGGGTGCTGCAGAGATGGGACGTAGTTTTGGCGCTTCGATTTCCTGTTTACCTTCTTCATTGGTACCCATCATCCAGGCCGCGAGTTCATCCTGACTGACATCGCTGACTTTCGCGTGGCCAGTGAAGCGGCCCTTGCGCAACACGGTGACTTCGTCGCAATAGCCGTAGACCTCGCGGAATTTGTGCGTGATGATGATGATCGACAACACGTTCAGCCGTGTCAGGTCGTGCATGCGGCCTAGCACTTCGTCTGCTTCCTGCGGCGTCAACACCGAAGTCGGTTCATCGAGGATGAGGAAACGGCGCTCGGCATAGAGCGCCTTAAGAATTTCGAGTTTCTGTTTTTCGCCCGCGGCCAAATCTGCAACCCGCGCTTTCAGGCTCAACGGAAAGGGCGCAGTGTCCATGAATTTTTCGAGGCGCTGGCGCTCCGCTTTCCAATCGATGACGGCATTGAGGTTTTTTCCGGCGAGCGCGAGATTCTCTTCCACGCTCATGCTGGGCACGACAGTGAAATGCTGGAAGATCATGCCGATGCCCAGCTTGGCCGCATCGCGCGGACTGTTGATGTCGCGCTCGCGATTGTCGATCTGCACCGTCCCTTTGTCGGCCTTGTAGAAGCCGATCAGCGACTTGACCAGCGTCGATTTGCCCGCGCCGTTCTCGCCCAGTAATGCATGGAAATTTCCGGCCGGTACGGTGATCGAGACATCATCCAATGCGATGAGCGAGCCGAAACGTTTCGACATGCCGATGGCTTCGAGCCTTGCTGCACCCGTGGGTTCTGGTTGCGGCGGGATGAGATGGCTACTCATGATCGATTCCTTTTTACTCGGCGAGACTGCGCAAGATGGATTTACTATCGGCATGCGCGCCGAACACGCCACCCTGCATGGTGATCATCTTCAGCGCGGCCAGATGATTGACATAGTCGCTCGCGCCCGTGCCGTCCGAAACGACAAGACATTCATAGCCGCGGTCGTTGGCATCGCGCATGGTGGTATGCACGCACACATCGGTGGTCACGCCGCAGATGATCAGATTACGAATGCCTTTGGTATGTAGTAACAGATCCAGATCCGTGGCGTAGAAAGAGCCTTTGCCGGGTTTGTCGATGATCGCTTCACCTTCGACCGGCGCCAGTTCATGGATGATTTCCCAGCCGCGTTCGCCCCGCACTAGTACCTTTCCCAGCGGGCCTTCGTCACCGATGCCCGCGCCGATCTGACGCGAACGCCAGCGCTTGTTCGCCGGCAAATCGGAAAGATCGGGGCGATGGCCCTCGCGCGTATGGATGACGAGCATGTCGAGTTCACGCGCTTTGTCGAGCAAAGTTTTGATCGCCGGAATGGGCGCACGCGTGAGAGACAGGTCGTAGCCCATCCGGTCCACGTACCCGCCCGGAGCGCAGAAATCGACTTGCATATCGATGACGATCAACGCGCTATTGGCAACGCTGAAGTCGCCGTCGAAGGGCCAAGCGTAGGGATTGGCATCGATAGTGGAGAATATCTTCATCGCATCACCTGTTTAGGGAGAGCTCACCCGGCGCGCCGTGCTCGGGGCCGGCCTTGCCCATGCTCAGCAGGATGGCGAGCGTGAGGAAGTAGGGTGCGGCGCTGAACAGGTAATAGCCTGTGGTGTAGCCCATCGCCTGTAGCGCCGGACTGATCGCGCTTGCGCCGCCGAAAAGCAGTGCCGCCCAGATGCAACGGCGCGGATCCCAGCGCGCAAAAATCACCAGTGCGACCGCCATGATCCCTTGTCCGCTCGACAACGCTTCGCTCCATGCGCCCGGGTAGAACAGCGAGAGTGATGCGCCGCCTACACCTGCGCAGGCGCCGCCGAAAGCTGTAGCGACCACGCGAGTTGATCCCGGGGAGAACCCAAACG
>DATEEW010000032.1:0-17775 GCA_035280965.1 Burkholderiales bacterium | reverse complement strand
ACGCGCGGCACATAGGCTTGTGTTTCGCGATAGGGCGGAATGCGGTTGCCGTATTTCAACACAGCGCCTTCGCCGGCGTTATAGCCCGCGAGCGCGAGCTTTACATCACCGCCAAACATTTTGAGCAATTCCGCCAGGTATCGCGTTCCCGCGCGAATATTGTCGGCGGGGCTACGTAATTGTTTCGCGGAGAGACCGTAGCGCAGGCCGGTAGCGGGCATCAATTGCATCAAACCTACCGCGCCTTTGGGTGATACGGCTTTGAAGTTATAAGCAGACTCGACTTGAATCACCGCATGCACGAGCGCGGGATCAATGTTGTGCAGCTTCGCCGCCTCGAGCACGTGGTCGCGATAAGGACGACTGCTCAATGAAAGTTGGAGTTCTTTCGACTTCAATCCACTCAAGCGATAAGGCGAGGAATCGCGAAGGTTGATGCGCGTGCCCGGATCCTTGAGTTTGTAATCGTCCGCTTCTTTGAGATACAACTTGTAGCGAGGATCGTCCGGAACATTCGAAAGACGCACCGACCCGTCTTCATCAACGAGCGCGTAAATATCGGCGTGAGCGAAATGGCTGAGCCCCAAACCACTGAGGACTAGTGCAAGGAAAAAAGCGGGCTTGAGGAAGACACTTCGCTGCATTCGGGGGACGTCCTTAAACGATGGAACCGGCGCTTAGAAGGATCATGTGGAGCTAAGTTCCGGACGATCTTAACAGAAGGACAATTAATGCCTAGTGTCGAAGGCGAACGACATCTTCTTACTTAGACATACATCGCTTTTTTGTCGTTTAAACGCAACCAGCCTCGCACAATCCGGTAAATCAGCCAGACCGGAAGTATCAATAGCAGTGGTCCTCCGACGACGATTCCGACGACAGTGAGAATTAGGGTCCAGCCCACAAGCAACCACAACAGTGCGAACCAAAAGGTGCGGATCTGCCAACGGTAATGAGATTCCGCCCAGCTGCCTTTGGCGTCTCCGCGCTTTACGTAATTCAAAATGACGGCAACAATGGAAGGCAGGCTGCCAAGGAAGCTTCCCACCACCGTCGTCGCCGCACCGATCAGACCGACGACAATCGCAAAGGTGTGTAGCGCGTAAACCAACTGGGCGATGCTAATGACTGAAGGTACCGGGTCTACGCGCCCCTGCTCATCCATCGTTGCCATGCGAGTTCCACCTTAATCGGTTTAATTAAAAGTAGCCGGTACCCAGTTCTTTTCGATCGTTCAAAGCAAGCAGGCCTTTGACGACGCGATAGATACACCAGACCGCGACGAGCGGAAGAATCAAGAAGCCGATCAAAATAAACATGGTGACCCAGCCGATGATGGCACCGATCAAAGCGACCCAAAACGTTTTGATCTGCCATTCGAAATGCGAGGCGACCCATGTTCCTTGAACTTCGTCACGCTTGATGTAGTTGATGATCACCCCCGCGATCCAGGTGAGCCCAATGAAAAAGCCGATGATTTGCAGCACATACACCAACAAGGCCAGATCTTTTTGTTTGTCTTCGCTTAGTTCGCTCATCACATTCCCCTTTTTGTAGAACTACTAGAGTCCCAACCGTCCCCACATTTCGCTCACACGCTCCTCTACCGACTTATCCATACTAATCGGTCTTCCCCATTCGCGTGTGGTTTCCCCCGGCCACTTGTTGGTGGCGTCGATGCCCATTTTTGAACCGAGGCCGGACACCGGGCTGGCAAAGTCCAAGTAATCAATCGGCGTGTTGTCCACCAGTACCGTATCGCGAATCGCATCCACTCGCGTGGTCAACGCCCAGATCACTTCTTTCCAATCGCGCACGTTCACATCTTCATCCACCACGACGATCAATTTCGTGTACATGAATTGACGCAGGAAACTCCAGATTCCGAACATCACACGTTTCGCATGACCGGGATACTGTTTTTTCATGCTCACGACCGCAAGGCGATACGAGCAGCCTTCAGGCGGGAGATAAAAATCGATGATTTCGGGAAACTGCTTTTGCAAGAGCGGCACAAAAACTTCATTGAGCGCGACGCCCAACACAGCCGGTTCATCCGGCGGCTTGCCCGTATACGTCGAGTGATAGATCGGATCGCGGCGCATCGTGATACGCTCGATCGTGAACACGGGAAAGCGGTCTTGCTCGTTGTAATAACCGGTGTGATCGCCGAAAGGCCCTTCCAGCGCCGTTTCACCCGGATCGATGAAACCTTCCAAAACAATTTCCGCCGACGCGGGCACTTGCAGATTGGAGCCGACACACTTCACCACTTCGGTTCGCGCACCACGCAATAGGCCGGCGAACTGATACTCGGACAAGGTATCCGGCACGGGCGTCACCGCACCCAGTATCGTCGCCGGATCGGCGCCGAGCGCGACAGCGACAGGGAAAGGCGCGCCCGGATGCATCTCGCAATGCTCACGAAAATCCAACGCGCCACCGCGATGCGCGAGCCAACGCATAATGACTTTATTCGGCGCGATGACTTGCTGGCGGTAAATGCCCAGATTCTGTCGCGTCTTATGCGGCCCGCGCGTCACCACCAAACCCCATGTGATGAGTGGCCCCGCGTCCCCCGGCCAGCAGGTTTGAATCGGCAGACGGGACAGGTCGACATCCATGCCCTCCCACACAATCTCCTGACACGGTGCGCTCGACATTTCCTTCGGTGCCATATGCATGACTTGCTTGCCGATAGGCAGCCAACGCTCCCACACATCTTTGAAGCCTTTGGGCGGCTCGGGTTCTTTGAGAAAGGCGAGCAATTTCCCGACATCGCGCAAAGCTTCGACCGAATCGGCGCCCATGCCTAGAGCGACGCGCTTAGGCGTGCCGAACAGATTGGCGAGCACCGGAATACGATGGCCCGTCGGCTGCTCGAACAACAAGGCGGGGCCTTCGGCGCGTAGCACGCGATCGCAGATTTCCGTCATTTCGAGATGGGGCGACACCGGTTCCCGGATGCGCTTGAGCTCACCTCTTTGTTCAAGCTGCGCAATAAAGTCGCGCAAATCGCGATAGTTCATGCTGATCTTTCAGGTGAGCAGGTAATGCGCGGCAATGCCGGCGAAAATCGCGGCGCCCACCCAGTTGTTATGTTTGAAAGCCTTGAAACAGGCTGCGCGTTCACGATTACGTATCAGGATATAGTGATAGGCCATTAAAGCGGCGGCAACGCCTAGGCCAACGTAATAGATCCAACTCAACTTCAAGATCCAACCAATGCCGCCCAGGATCGTCAACATTCCGAAATAGCACAGCATCACGGCCGTAACATCAAAGCGACCAAAGGTGATCGCCGACGTTTTGATACCGATTTTCAGATCGTCTTCGCGATCGACCATGGCGTACTCGGTATCGTAGGCCAGTGCCCACAACACATTCGCCCCGAGCAACATCCACGCAATAGGCGGCACGCCATTCGTCTGCGCCGCATAGGCCATGGGGATGCCGAAACCGAATGCGATACCCAGATAGGCTTGGGGAATGGCGAAGAAGCGTTTCACATAAGGATAGGTAGCCGCCAGAAACAAGGCCGCGAAAGAAAGCGCAATCGTGAGCGCATTCAAATAGAGCACCAAGCCGAAGGCGCAAAGCGCGAGAAAAAGCGCGAGGAGCAACGCCTCTTTGCGAGACAGCGCTCCCGCGGCCAACGGCCGTTCGCGCGTGCGCTCCACATGCGCGTCGAAATCGGCGTCGGCGATGTCATTCAACACGCAGCCGGCCGAGCGCATGAGCAAAGTACCCAGCGCGAATATCAGCACGATGACCCAGTATGGCTCCCCGTCCGCGGAAAACCATAAGGCCCAGAGCGTGGGCCAGAGCAACAACAGGGTCCCGATGGGCTTGTCCAGCCGCATCAGCTTTTCGTAGAGGTCGAGCCGCGCTTTGAGGGTCGCCACATTCATGGCGCGCATTGTCGCAGAGAAGCGGAAATACTAAAAACTATGAACCGCGAAGAACACAGAGGGCATGGAGAAAAAGCTCACTGGATGCCCGCTTTCGTGGGCATGACCTTAGCTGTTTCATTCGCGCGCACGCGGGAATTCAGACCCCTAAAAACAAAAGGGACGCCGAGGGCGTCCCTTGTTCGAGGCCTGGGGATCTTAAATCCCGAGCCACTTGGTCAGTTCGGCGATTTTCTTATCGTCGGGACCAAGCATATAGCCTTTGAATTTGAGTTTCTCAAGAATGAGCTGACCTTCTTTGGTCGTTTCCAAAGTCAAGAAAATCTGACGAATCTTTTCCACGTCTTCGGCCGGAACACTGGGATGAGCGATGATGTGCTTAATGGGCACTTCTTTGGACGCGAACAAAATCTTCCCGCCCTTGGCTTCCCAACCTTTGACCACAGCGCCGGAGGCGGTGATGCCGATTTCATAGAAACCGTTTTCCAGATAGAAAGGAATGCCGTCCTGAAAGCGCGTCGTACCGAGCTTTAAGGTCGCGGGATCTTTGCCCATGTCTCTCAGCGTGGCACGCACCATCCATGCGGTGATCGAATCGGGATCCGGCATGACCATATCGACGGTCAATACATCGGCAGGTTGCTTGAACGACGCATCGGCCTTCATCAAGAAGCTGGCTTTGTACTTATCCCAGCCTTTGGTGATCGCCACCATTTGGTATTTCTGATCGCGAATGGCGCGCAGACTGTGATGCGCCGGGTGCACATAAGCGAGGTCATAAGCTTTCGCCTCCAGATTCTGGCGCAGCTTGACGTAATTATCGACGGGAACGACTCTGACGGGTCGCTTCAGCGCCTTGCTGAGCATGTCGCCGATTTCTTTGTACCGATCACGACTTTCCTGCGGCGTGATGCGATAGGTGACCCCCTCGTTGACCGCAAAGACGAATTCCTGTTGAGCTAACGCGGGCGTCGCGAACAACGCCAGGACGACCAATAAAAGACGCAATTTCATAAAACCTCCAAAAACCTTCCCTGCGGACTGGCGGAAGTATAGGGAGGACATCCGGCTAAACGCAGGGCCTATTTCACGCGGCGCCGGAGCTATCTGGGACAAGTGCCTTTTGACACAGGGTTTTCACAATCTTGCATCTGGGGCGGAGTCGGTTGCCCCAGACGGAAAGTCTGCTTAGGCCCGCAGCCATTGGGCTCCGCCGGCAAGCCACCGCGAGACGTGAAAATTCGCTATTTCCGGCATTTTTTCCAGCAGGCGGTCGGCTGTCTCGCGGGCGGCCTCCAGCAGATCACCGTCCTGGGTCAAATCCGCGAAACGCAGGAGAGGCGCCCCGCTTTGGCGAGCCCCCAGATACTCGCCCGGGCCGCGCAAAAGCAGATCCTCATGCGCGATGCGAAAACCGTCTGTGTGCTCGTAAATCACCCGCAGCCGTTGTCGGGCGCCCTCGGATAAGGGCCCTTGGTACAGCAGGATGCACGCGCTCTGCGCCGCACCCCGTCCGACCCGACCGCGCAACTGATGCAGTTGCGATAGGCCGAAACGTTCGGCGTGCTCAATCACCATTAAGGAAGCATTTGGTACATCAACACCCACTTCAATAACGGTCGTCGCGACCAGAACCTGCGTTTCGCCCGCTTTGAAAGCGTCCATCACCGCCGCTTTTTCCGCTTGGGGAAGACGTCCATGAACCAGCGCAACCTTCAAGTCGGCCAGTTCGGCGCTAAGCGCCGCATGTGTGTCGATGGCCGTCTGCAAATCGAGCACTTCCGACTCTTCGATAAGGGGGCACACCCAATAAACTTGCGCGCCATTTTTGCAGGCGTCGCGCACGCCTTTAATTACTTCGGCGCGCCGCGTATCGGCCAGCAGTTTGGTGAGCACCGGTGTGCGGCCCGGGGGCAATTCGTCGATGACCGAAACGTCGAGATCGGCGTAGTAGCTCATCGAAAGGGTACGCGGAATGGGCGTAGCGCTCATCATCAATTGATGCGGCTGCAAGCCTTGCCCTTTTTGCTGGAGCGCGAGTCGCTGCTTGACGCCGAAGCGATGCTGTTCGTCGACGACCGCCAGCGCCAGATCGGCGAACTCGACCTTGTCTTGAAATAAGGCATGCGTGCCGACTGCGATTTGCACCTCTCCGGCTTTGATTGCGGTGCCGATCCGTTTGCGCTCGGCGGTCTTTTGCGAACCGGACAACCAACACACCCGCACACCCAGCGGGCTGAGCCATTCGTCGAACTTGCGAAAGTGCTGCTCGGCGAGAATTTCGGTCGGCGCCATCACCGCCGCCTGGTGGCCCGCCTCCACGGCGCGCAAAGCCGCGAGCGCCGCAACGATCGTCTTGCCGCTCCCCACATCGCCTTGGAGCAGGCGATTCATCGGGTGCGGCAGTGCCAGATCCTTTTCGATGTCCATCCACACACGTTGTTGGGCGCCGGTCAAACGAAAGGGCAAACTTTCAATTAGTCGACTACACAGCCTGCCCGAAGCCTTTAAAGCGAGCGCCGTCTGTGCGCGACGGTTACGGTAATGCATGCGCATCGATAATTGCTGCGCCAGCAATTCGTCGAATTTCATGCGACGCCACGCCGCATCCGTGCGGTATTCCAAGGTCGAAGCATTCGCATCGGGAGGCGGGGCATGCAAATACCGCACGGCCAATTCGAAAGGCAGCAACTGCAAACCTTCGCGCAAATCGGCAGGCAAACTATCGCGCAAATCGCAGCGCGCCAATGCTTGGGCAATGAGCTTACGCAGCGCGCTTTGAGAAAGGCCGGCGGTAGTCGGATAGACCGGTGTCAGCGAATCGGGCAAAGGCTCGCCCGGCCGCACGAGGCGATAGCGGGGATGCACCATTTCTCCCCCGAAAAAACCGGGGCGGATTTCGCCAAACAAGCGTACGCGTTTGCCGGGCGCCAAGCTTTTCTGCTGGCTCGGATAAAAATTCAGAAAACGAACGTAGAGCAGTCCGCTTTCATCTTGCAACTTGCACACGAGCTGGCGACGCGGTCGATACATCACGTCAGTAGAAATGACTTCGGCCTCGACCGACACCGGCTGCCCGGCCTGCGCCGAAGCAATGGGTGTCAAAACCGTTTCGTCTTCATAGCGCAGCGGCAGATGCAGGACTAGATCGAAATCGCCGTGGAGGCCGAGTTTGGCGAGCTGCTTCCGCAGCGCCGGCTGCAGTTCCGCGAACGCTTCGGCGCCGGATTCCGAATCGAGTTGTGCGTCTCGACTCAAGCGCCGATCACGAGGACCGCATCGGCCTCAACCAAGGCGCCACGAGGCAATGAGGAAACGCCGACGGCGGCGCGCGCCGGATAAGGCTGAGGAAAGTAGGTCGCCATGATTTCGTTCACTTTGGCGAAATGCGCAAGATCGGTGAGATAGATCGTTACCCGCACTACCTCCTCCAGCGTCGATCCCGCCGCTTCGGCGATGGCCTTTAGATTGCTGAACACTCGATGAATTTGCGCTTCGATGCCTTCCACCATTTGCATCGTCGCCGGATCAAGGCCGATCTGCCCCGAGATATAAACGGTGTCGCCACACCGTACGGCTTGCGAATAGGTACCGATCGCGCCAGGTGCGCCGGTGGTGGTGATAACTGTTTTGCCCATGCTGTTCCTTAGTAATTTTCCGAGTGCATACTGGACTAATCGGAGGACTATAATGCCGTAGCGCACGCTCAAGGCCAAAGCAAAATCATAAGCCATGAGAATACGCGCAGCACCAACGCTTATGAGCCCCATTCTCGCCAACCTGCTCAAGCTTATCGGTTCGCCCCGTGATGGCGCACTGCTGCGCTATTCGATCGGCAACGAATACTTGAAGCAAGACGATCCGATCAACGCCTCGCTGCATTTGCGCGAAGCGCTACAACGGGATCCGAAATTTTCGGCGGCTTGGAAATTACTTGGCAAAACGCTTGCCGAGTCCGGACGGGCCAAAGAAGCGATCGATACCTATCGAGAGGGCATCGTGGTAGCCGAAGCACGCGGCGATTTACAGGCGGCCAAGGAAATGAAAGTCTATCTGCGCCGCCTGGAAAAACAGCTTCCCAAGCCGGGCGAAGACGCCCAATGAGCCTGTTCGGAGGCATGCGTAAGCTGGTCCTGGGTAAACCGCTCGATCCCTTCAGCGCGGTATCGCGCGAACATATTGCGCTGGTCGCTTTTTTCGCTTGGGTAGGATTGGGAGCCGACGGCCTGTCGTCCGCTTGCTACGGTCCGGCCGAAGCCTTCCTGGCCTTGGGCGAACACAAGCATCTGGGCCTTTATCTGGCGGCGCTGA
The DNA here is from genome assembly GCA_035280965.1 of Burkholderiales bacterium. Classification (GTDB taxonomy): domain Bacteria; phylum Pseudomonadota; class Gammaproteobacteria; order Burkholderiales; family SG8-39; genus DATEEW01. The sequence continues at coordinate 9,553 of DATEEW010000032.1, read as the reverse complement.
CTGCGATCACGGTGTTCGTGATTGCCCTCGCCTACAACCAAGTCATCGAGTTGTTCCCCAGCGGTGGCGGCGGATACAAGGTCGCGACACGCTTGCTCGGCCCGCGTGCCGGCTTGGTCTCCGGAAGTGCGCTTATCGTCGACTATGTGCTGACCATCGCCATCTCGGTCGCCAGCGGCATCGATGCGCTCTTCTCCATGCTGCCCGTTGGTTTCGGCGATTTGAAAGTCTTCAGCGGCCTGCTGATCATCGGGTTGCTGTTGATGCTCAATTTGCGCGGCATGAAGGAATCGATACAAGTGCTGCTGCCGATATTTATCGGCTTCATCGTCACACATGTCTGGCTGATTCTTTACGGCATCATCGATCACGCTGAAAGAATGCCGCAACTGATCCCGGACACCTTGTCCGAAACTCAAGGGCTCGCAAACGAATTCGGCTGGATTTTCGTCGCCGCGTTTTTTCTCAAAGCTTATTCGCTTGGGGGCGGCACCTATACGGGTATCGAAGCGGTTTCGAATAACGTGCAATCGCTTGCCGAACCGCGCGTGAAGACGGGCAAGTGGACGATGTTCTATATGGCGCTGTCTCTTGCTTTCATGGCGGGCGGCATCATCCTCCTTTATCTGTTGTGGGACGCGAACGAGGTGCCCGGCCAAACGCTCAACGCAGTGACTTTCGGCGCGATCATCGATTCTTTTTCCTGGGAGAGCACATTCGCGAAAGAGAGCTTGTTGAGTGCCGTGTTGATTTTCGAAGGCGGCCTGCTTTTCGTTGCAGCGAATACCGGCTATCTGGGCGGGCCGGCCGTGCTGGCCAACATGGCGGCCGATTCGTGGATGCCGCACCAGTTCCGTCATCTTTCGAACCGATTGGTCACGCAAAACGGTGTTCTGCTGATGGGGGTCGCTGCGGCGGTCATTTTATGGGTGACCGACGCGGACGTCTCGATGCTGGTGGTGCTCTATAGCATCAACGTGTTTCTTACTTTCTCTTTATCGCTTGCCGGTCTTAGCCGATATTGGATCGGCAATCGCGGCGATATGCGTTGGAAGCGAAGGCTGGCGCTTTCGTTGACCGGATTTTTAGTCTGCGGCGCAATCCTTGTGGTCACGATCGTCGAAAAATTCATGGAAGGCGGATGGGCGACTTTGGTCATCACCGGCATGGTCGTCGCCCTATGCGTCTTGATTCGCCGGCACTACGATGCAACGCGCGCGAAACTGAAAAAAGCCGACGAACTGTTTGCAGCCGGCCAACATTTCGGCAGCGTTGCGCAACCCCCTGCGCTTGATTCCGAAGCCCCGACCGCGGCATTCATGGTGGGATCGAGCCGCGGTGGCGCCATGCATGCGGTGCTATGGGTGCATCGCCTGTGGCCGGGTCATTACAAGAACGTGCTGTTTCTGAGCGCCCGCGAAGTCGATTCCAGAAGTTACGGAGGCGCCAAAGTGCTGGAAGAACTCAAATCGCGCACGTCGCAAGATCTGCGCTATTACGTCAATCTCAGCCGCAGTCACGGCATCGCTTCTGAAGCGTTCGATGCCTATGGCACCGATGCTGCGGAAGAGATGATGAAATTGTGCAAGCAGGTGCGCGAAGAATTTTCGAACGTCGTGTTCTTCACGTCCAAGCTCGTCTTCGAGCGCGAGCCTTGGTATATCCGACTCCTGCACAACCAAGTCGCCTACGAAATGCAGCGTCGCCTGCAACTCGAAGGCATGCAGATGGTGATTCTCCCCATGAAAGTCTAAACAAAAGCCCCGATTTCGGGGCTTTTGTATTACGACATTGGCTGTGTCATGTATTCGAAACTATCGAGAATACTGTCCTCCGGCACATCGCCTTGCTGCGCAGGCGGATCGATTTGCTGCATACCGCCGCCAGGTTTTATCGGCTTCATATCTCGCAGCAACTGGGGATCGATCTGCTGCCCGCCACCTGGCGGCTTCGGCTTGTACTCCCATTTGAAGTCCGGAATCCTGTCGGTGTAGTTCACCTTGCCGTCGACCGAATAGGTCGGATAAAGGTCCATGGTCGTGGTCGTCACCGGATCCTTCCACGGCTGGGCCAGATGCAAGACCATGCGCTCCGGGGCGGGTCGACCGGGGTAAACGTATCTCCCTTCCCACACGTAACCTGCGCCCGCAGCTCTGGGCGCGCCGACTGGACGCTGCGCGCCCATTGATCCCCAGGCCGTCTTGGCTATCTGCTCGGTAGTCAGGGCGTTGTTGCTACCCAGCAGATTCACGCCGCTACCCGTGTCCATCCAGCCCGTGTCCTTGGTCTTCACCCAAGGGCCGCCGTCGGTACTCTTCCAGACTTGGATGCGCAGCTTCGACCACCAGGCTTCCCAGATGCCGTATGGCTCCCAGCCGATAGGCTCCTGCGTTTCGACTTTGCATGGCGGAGGGTCCTGGGCATGCACGACCCCCCCAGCGCGTATTTTTCCGAGCTTGATCCCGTCTTTGGGAAAGGTGAGAGGACCGTCATCATCGTCATCGGCCCAAAGCGTCGGCACTTGAGGCACCAGGCGCTCACGGTACATCTGGTGGATCACCGGCTCGCCTTCTTTCGCATCTTCAATCTTCACGCTGGTGAGGAGGCGTCCCTCCTTGATGATCGAACCGATGGCGACTTTCGTACCGGTCGTTGGATCGGTGAACACCTGTTTATCTTTCACCGGATCGGTCTTGAGCTCTGGACCGCTGCCACCGCCTGAATCCCCGCCGCGCCCACCCATGAGGCTGCCGAGCGCGCCGCTCAGCAAACCGGTCGCGACTGAACTTGTCGCGCTCTCCGGACCGAACTTTTCCTTCGGACCGATGGTGATGGCCTGGCTCGGTTGCATCACGCAACTGATCTGCTGGGGCGTGTTGCATTTCTCTTCGATGCAATCCTGCAGCAGCTTGAGCAGGTCGTCGGCAAGCTTGAGATGCTTGGCTTTCAGCTTCTGCGCGTATTCGAGCTCGTGCTGCAATTGTTCACGCGCCGTTCCCAACTCTTTCAGCTTCGCTTCCTCGGCGGCGATGTCGGCCTTGATTTTCGCGGCCGCGCGCGAGGGACGCGTACGCTGTTCGATGACGTTGCCGTTGGCATCGCGCACCGTGATTTTCACGCTCCCGTCGGCTTGCGTCCACGCGTCAGTCGTATTGCCCGTGTCGGGGTCATAGGCGCTGCCGCCCGTGCCCTGCTGGCGCGCCAGTTCGCGGTTGAGTTGCGCTATCTTCGCCTTCGCTTCGGCCTGCTTCGCCTCATTCTCGCGTAACAGCCGTCCGAATTCATCGATCTGCGCCTGCGCGTTCTCGGCGTTCTGTCTCTCGCGCAACAGATGCTGCCGAATCGGCTCACATTCCGGGCAGGGATTTTCCACCGTCCAACTCGTCTTTGGCGGCGATGGGGGTGGCGGCGGTACCGGTTTCGACGGCGGCGGAGGAGGGGAGGTGTAAGGTTGTGTCGCCGTACGCGGCGGCTGCGCCGGCGCCGTTGCGGGCTTGGCGGCATCCGGGTCGGGGATCACCCCGACCAGCGCGCCGTCGAGGCTGAGATAAGACTTCGGTTCTTTGCGGCCAGTACAGCACTCCGCTTCCACCACGAATTTCGGCGGGGCCGGGCCGATGTCGTATTTGACCTTCTCGTCCTTCGTGCTGACGTTCACCGGCACAGAAAAACTCACGGTGGCGCTCTTGAGCGTGCCGGTGCCCGCCGTGCAGGGGCAAGTAATGGTGATGAGAACACGGATGATGCCCGCGCTGCCCGCCGCACCGCCCTTCAAGCCCTTGTTCCAGCTTGCCGTGAAGGTAACCGCGCAATGATTGCCCGTGATGCCTTCAGGCGCGACGTCGCGGGTGAAATATTCGTTGGTGGTGCTGAAGTCGGCGGTACTGACGCCGCTGCTCAAGGTACGTGGAATAGCAAGGCGCGCTTCGGCCATTGCGCCTTCGGCGCAACGCGGGCCGCCCTGCGCCGCACCCGAATTGCTCAATACATCGCGTATCTGAGTGAGCAACCCGAGGAATTCGCCCGAAGGCTGAGTCTTTTCAGTAAAAAGCGGACTCAGATCAATAGCGCGAGCCGGAACGATGTAACAGAAAAGAATAAGCAGAATGGCGACGAAACGACTAAGCACGGCTTCCTCCCCCAGAAGACGAGACGCGTTCACCCCGAGCGGGTGTCGGCCATTATAGACAGCGTTTTGGCACGCAACCCCAAAAAGAAAAAGCCCCGGCGAACGGGGCTTTTTCTTTGAAGGCGGGTCTTATGCAGTTACACGGACATCGAGCCCATCCAGATCGCGCGTTCGACATCATCCTGCTCGAAAGAAATCCACACGCGCTCCCCTACGCGCGGCTTCTTGGCGCCACTACCGGCTACAAATGGCCATGCCCATACGCTTTGTTCGCCCAGCACGGCAGGCACTTGAACTTTCAAACGCAGTTCGCCGTCGGGGTCATTGGCATCGATCACAACGCCATGATGCAGGTTGGACATATCGCTCCCATTAACTGAAGTTGTTTGCACGAATGGCGCGCAGTTTGGTGCCAGTGAAATAGATACGCGATGAAATTTTCACGTGCGGAATCGCGAATTCACAATCTGATTACAAGTTGTGGGAGTTTCGTCGTCTCATCGATGAGACAAATCCAAGCCGTCAATATCTCGACTTTTATTTGGCCTTCGATCGGCGCTTGCTCGGTGCGGATTTCTGCGCTTGTTCTGCGACACTCCGCGCAATTGCAAGTTTGTGCAAAGTGATTTTTCGCACTTCCGATTTAGCCATCTCGATATGCGTACGAAGCATGAGCGCGACCGCATCCGCTTTGCGTCGCAAGATTGCACGGAGAATTTGCGCATGCTCGGCGTAAGTCTGGTCTACACGTTCCGGAATGCTGAATTCCAAACGTCGCACGACCCGAATGCGTTGCGCGATATCGTTATGAATGCGAGCCATCTCGCTATTTCCCGTCGCTTCCACCAGCACTTGATGAAAACGCTCATCCAACGCGCCGAGCGCCCGGCCGTCGGCGATGCGTTCTTCCGCCGGCACCAGCCACGCCTCTTTGAGCTCGGTTAAGTTCGGCATTGGATCGACTTCGCATAAGCGCTTGACTGCAGCCAACTCGAGAACGGCGCGCACGTCATACAGGTTTTCGAAATACTCGAAATCGAATGGACGTACAGTCCAGCCGCTTTTCGAAACCACTTCGATATAACCTTCGTGCCCTAATCGGTACAGGGCTTCGCGAACGGGCGTGCGCGACACCCCTAAGCGAGCGGACACCTCGTTTTCCGAAAATCGCTGTCCCGGCATGAGACGAAAATCAAAAATATCGTTTTTGACCGACGTATAAACCCGCTCGCTCAAGCTTCCTTCTTTTTGCAGCATCACTGCTCCTCCGCACCGTCTCGGTGCTCTGCGCACTAAATCGGCTCACGGGTGCTTTCGCAACATGTCGAAAGCCCACGCACCATTCATATCAAAACAAGACCTTGCAACCCCTGCTTCTGCGCCATTTCTGTGGCATAGGCCTTGCATCCAATTTGTGTGCCAGCTTGTATTCAAGCTTATACACAAGTGCACTCACACGCATGTCCGCTCAGCAAATCGATCTCTCTATTTCCAGTCTCGCCAGCCTCTATCGCGTGCATCGCAGCACACCCGCGCAAGTGCTTCGGGAGATCCATGCGCGGGCAGACAAGAGCGATGCCGCGATCTGGATTCATCGTGTTCCATTGAGCAAACAGCTCAGTCACGCGGAACGCCTGATGCGCGATCCCGCAGCGCTAAAACTGCCCTTGTATGGGATCCCCTTCGCAGTAAAGGACAATATTGATGTCGAAGGCCTTCCAACCACTGCGGCTTGTCCCGATTACGCCTACGTTGCGCGTCACACGGCGCCAAGCGTCCAACGTTTACTGGATGCGGGCGCGATTTGCATTGGCAAGACCAACCTTGACCAATTCGCCACAGGTTTAGTCGGCACACGCTCACCATATGGAGCAGTTTCGAATCCATTCGATGCACGCTATATCTCCGGAGGCTCCAGTAGCGGTTCTGCGGTTGCAGTCGCTACTGGATTAGCAAGCTTCGCGCTAGGCACCGACACCGCCGGGTCTGGACGCGTACCCGCCGCCTTTTGCAACATCGTCGGCCTCAAGCCGACGCGCGGCCTTTTGTCATCGCGCGGCATCATGCCGGCCTGCCGAACACTCGATTGCGTATCGATTTTCGCCTTGAACGCGTTAGACGCTCAAACGCTCTTCGACGTATCGAACGCACTCGACTCACAAGATCCTTGTGCGCGCCTAGACCGCGAGGCATGCCGCGATACATCAGCTCCCACATTCCGATTCGGCATTCCCGATACAGCGAATTTGGAATTTTTCGGCGATGACGAATACCGGCGGCTATATGAAGAAGCCATTGCACGCGTCGAGGAACTTGGCGGAACAGCAGTGCCTGTGGATGTCGCACCTCTACTAGAGGCGGCGGATCTTCTTTACAACGGTCCGTGGGTCGCAGAGCGCTATGTCGCGACCCGGGAGTTTATGGACCGCTCGCCGCAAAGCCTGGTACCGGTTATCGAACAGGTTATCGGCGCCGCTCGCAATTTTTCCGCCGCCGATACCTTCGCAGCGATGTATACGCTCGCGGACATCAGGCTCAAGACACGATCAATTTGGTCCCAAATCGATGCCTTGCTTCTCCCCACCGCGGCAAGTCATTACACCATCGCAGCAGTTAATGCCGATCCGATACATCTGAACAGTCGACTCGGTCGCTATACCAATTTCGTCAACCTGCTCGATCTATCAGCCATCGCCGTACCTTCAGGATTCACGCGCGCCGGCCTTCCGTTCGGCGTCAGCTTCATCGCGCCCGCGATGCACGATCGCCTGCTATGCGCGCTGGGCGGGAGATACCACGCTGCGACCGGTTTGAAGGCTGGCGCAATGCAAACGGAAGTGCCCCCGTATCCGCTTCTTGCCGAAGCGAAAGACGAGGTGGCACTGGCCGTAGTCGGCGCGCATCTACAGGGGCTGCCGTTGAATCACCAACTTGTAACTGCCGGCGCGCGTCTATTGCGCAGCACGCGCACCGAAGCGGCGTACTCCCTTTACGCCTTGCCGAACACGACTCCGCCAAAACCGGGTCTCGTGCGCGACGGAGACAGTGCAATCGACGTAGAGGTCTGGTCTTTCCCGCTTTCGACCTTCGGTGCTTTTGTGGCTTCGATTCCTGCTCCGCTTGGCATCGGCACGCTGCGCCTGGAAGACGGCAGCGAGGTCAAAGGATTTTTGTGCGAAGCGCATGCGGTTGTCGGGGCGAATGACATTTCCGCGCTCGGCGGCTGGCGCGCTTATTTAAAAGCGCAAACATGAATTACGCGATGAAGACTTCAGAGCTTCGCGCGCAGTGCCTGCGTGGGAGGCGGGTGAGTGAAAGCCGGTGGACCCGGGGAAATGTCCGCGGCTTTGACAACAACCGGGTCGGGGCACGGCCCCGCCTCGACCCGGCTGTTCCTTTACAAAAAAATTAACCGAGGGAGTAGGACAAATGCAAAGACGCATATTCATGCAAAGCACCGCGGCCTTGGGCGCCGCGGCCATTCTTCCGCTCCAGGTTTTCGCTCAGGGGGATCGGCGCAAAGAGATGTTGATTGTCGCGAATGAGACCGGACCCAATTCGCTCGATATTCAAACCGTAGGCGCCAATCGCCCCAGTTATGGCGTGTCCTGGCTGTGCTACGACCGTCTCGTCACCTACGGTCGCAAAACTTTGCCTGACGGCACAGTGATGTACGACTACACCAAACTCGAACCCGAGTTGGCCGAATCGTGGGCGATGGCGCCCGACGGCATGTCGGTGACTTTCAAATTGCGCAAGGACGCGAAGTTTCATGACGGGACGCCAATTACGGCGAAAGACGTGAAATGGTCTTTCGACCGCGCCGTAACGGTCGGCGGCTTTCCAACTTTCCAGATGAAAGCGGGCTCGCTCGAAAAGCCCGAGCAATTCATCGTCGTCGACGATCACACCTTCCGCGTCGATTTCCTGCGCAAAGACAAACTCACCATGAACGATCTGGGCGTGCCGGTGGCCTCGATCTTCAATTCGGAATTGGTGAAAAAGAACGCCACTGCAGAAGATCCATGGGGCCTCGCTTGGACCAAAACGAATATCGCCGGCGGAGGTGCCTACAAGGTTGAATCCTGGAAACCGGGTCAGGAAATCATTTATTCGCGCTACGACGGTTGGAAGAGCGGCCCGCTGCCGAAAATCAAACGCGTCGTGCAGCGTGAAGTTCCTTCCGCAGGCAACCGCCGCGCGCTGCTGGAGAAGGGCGACATCGACATGACTTTCGAAATGCCGCCGAAGGATTTCGCCGAGATGTCTCAGGAGAAGGGCAATGTGCGCGTGATTTCCACGCCGGTGGAAAACGCGCTGTGGTATGTGGGCATGAATGTCACCAAACCGCCTTTCGACAATCCCAAAGTGCGGCAGGCCGTAGCTTATGCGATTCCCTACGAACGCATCATGGACTCGGCGCTGTACAAGCGCGCGACGCCGATGTGGGGCGGCAGCAATACACCGAAGACGGCGGACTGGCCGCAACCGACCGGCTACAAATACGACGTACCGAAGGCGCGCGCGTTATTGAAAGAAGCCGGCTACGAAAACGGTTTCGAGACGACGATTTCCTTCGACCTCGGTTCCGGTACCGTGTCCGAACCGGCCTGCGTGCTGATCGCCGAATCGCTGGGCCTTATCGGCATCAAGTGCAGCATCAATAAGGTGCCCGGCGCGAACTGGCGCGCCGCGCTGCTTAAAAAAGACATGCCGCTCATCCTCAACCGTTTCGGCGGTTGGCTGAACTATCCGGAGTACTTCTTCTTCTGGTGCTACCACTCGCAGAACGCGGTGTTCAACACCATGAGTTACCAGAATACGGAAATGGATAAATACATCGAGGCTGCGCGTTTCGATACCGACAAAAAGAAATACGAGGCCGACGTGAAGAAGTTTTTGGAAATCGCCTGGACCGATGTGCCGCGCATACCGATCGCGCAGCCCTCGCTCGACGTGGCGATGCAGAAATCCATCAAGGGTTATCAGTACTGGTTCCATCTGCAACCGGATTACAGGCAGATTTATAAATCTTAGTTTCATTCATTGCTCAGGGAGATCGACATGCAAGGGAAGAAAACGAATGCAATGCGCCGCGATGTCTTGAAGGGCCTGGCGGCGGGCGGCGGAATGCTCCTGCTGCCCGGCGCCGTGCGCGAGGCGCTGGCGCAAGGCGCGCCGATCACGGTCGGCGTGATCTATGTCGGTCCCCGCGATGACTACGGCTACAACCAGGCACAGGCGCAGGCCGCGGCGATCATCAAGAAAATACCCGGTGTGACAGTGGTGGAAGAAGAGAATGTGCCGGAGACCATCGCCGTGCAAAAGACAATGGAAGCGATGATCAATCAGGACAAGGCCGCTTTGATCTTTCCGACTTCCTTCGGTTATTTCGATCCGCACATGCTGAAGGTCGCCGACAAA
>DATEEW010000031.1:0-4393 GCA_035280965.1 Burkholderiales bacterium | reverse complement strand
GAATGCGAGCGTATCAACGTGCAAAGTATTCCACCCGCACATTCCGGGGGGCTTGCGCTTTCTACATTGGCAGCGGGCCTGGTGCTGCTGTTGATGAGCTCCCATCATGTACTAAGCAAAGTACAACGCCATTTTAGCTTGGCCATGACTTGTGTAGGGGTCGTGGCGCTTTTGCTCGTCCTTGTTGTGGGTCGTTGGTTACAGCCTTTGGTTGTCAATCTCGAAGAGCCGTTTTTCTGGTTCGAAGGCGTGAGTTTATGGCCATCTATGTTTGCATTATTAGCGGCCTTCGCTACCGCATGCATTTTCACGGTTTATATTGGACTCGCCTTGTGTCGCGCGAAAGAAAAGATCGCCAAGGATTTCTTTCCATCGGAGGAGGGCGTTCCAGATACCCGTGGTGTTTCGGCCTGGCGTACGTATGACAAGAATACGTTGACGGTCGTGCGCGCTAAGCGCGTTCTTCCTATCGCCGGCGTATGTTTCGTTTTCTTCCTGCTATTGATTTTGCTCGGCAAGCAGCACCTTCCTTTCCGGGGTGAAGTAGTATGGATCTGCGCGGTACTTGCCTTTTCCTTCGCCGGTTTGGCGCTCTTGTATTTGGTTTTCCAAGTACTGGATATCGTCAAATGCACGACCCAACTTTTGAAATGGTTGGCGAGTTCCGATACCCACTATCCTGACACGGTGCGCCGCCGGTATGCGACTGCGTTGGGGGTGAGTGATACATGCGAATCTGTTCCAACTCGGGAACGCACACAAGTGCTGGAGAACTGGATCGATTTTCGTCTGGTTGTTCAGCTCACAACAGAAGTGGAGCGTTTCATCTATTTCCCATTTCTGGTGTTGTTGTTGTTCGCTCTGGCGCAAATTCGGTTGTTTGACGATTGGCAGATTTCGCCTTCCATTCTTGTCGTCGTGGCGATCTTCGTCACTTATGTCATGTATTGCAGCTACAGTTTGCGTCGGGCAGCCGAAGCGGAGCGTGCGCGCGCCCTGGATCACTACAACGCCTGCCTGTTGCGCAGCGCCAGCGGCGAGGAAACGGTCTGCGGACCGGTACACCTAATCGAAACCCTGGTCACCCGCATTCGCGAAACGCGCGCGGGCGCGTTCAGACCTTTCTTCCAACGACCCGCCTTGCAATCCTTGCTCATTCCCTTCGGCGGCATGGGCGGTTATTCAATCGTCGAATACTTTTTCGCGCGCGGCGTTTAAGCGTTACCGCCCCGTTGTGCGGGACGCGCCAGGACGCGCGCGTGTAAAATCGCCGCTGATTGTCTTGGAGAGTGGCGATGTACGTCGAAGAGCGCATTTACACCTTGCATCCGGGCAAGCTGCCCGCCTTCTTGAAACTGTATGAAGAAAAGGGCTTCGGCCCTCAACGTGACATTCTGGGTCCGCCCGTGGGTTGGTATGTCGCCGAAATCGGCGAGCTCAACCAGGTGGTACACATGTGGGCGTATAGCAGCCTCGACGACCGGGACGCGAGACGCAAGAAGCTCATGGAAAGCGAGCAGTTCAAGGAATACCTGGCCGCGATGTTTCCGCTTATGGCCAAGATGGAAAATCGGATGCTCAAACCCGCCCCATTTTTCGCAGAGTCGCTGAAAAAAATAATCGCCGGTTCGGGAGGTTGAAATGCGCCTTACTTACAGACGTTTGATCGGCCTGCTATGCGTCGGCTACGCGCTCTACGTTTTTGCGGATGCGGTGATCGCTGCCGAACCAACAATCATCAAAGCCGATATTTCGCATGGCAGGAATCTGTAGCGAAAAAGGCCGCTTTACGCGGTCTTTTTTGTTTTCGAGAGCTTCATGATATCGGCGCGAGTACGTCGATATTCTGCTATGACATCCGTCTGTGTCGGGTTGCCTTTGGCGCGGCCGTAGACGAAAACTATCGGCCGTCCCGCGACCGTATCTAGCTTATCCCAGCGCTCTTGCATTTGTTTTGCGAGGACTGCCTGTTCCTGCCCCTCACGTTGCCAGTACTTCGCATCAAATGTGGTCGGGTCCTTGCCAGGCACCGCGAGGGACAGTTCGATCTGCAGCACGTTGGGAATGCCACGTTTGGTCAAGGTTTTCGCCAAGTCGCGTGCCACTTGGTTTTGCGCTGATTCGCAACGCGCTAGCCAAATGAAGACGGTATCGGCCGGGTAGCCTGCGGGGAAGCCGACATGCATGAATCCATAGGCACTTGGTTCGGCGCTCTGCGCTTCGATCGTTGCGACATCCGGACGGCTGTCCGTGAAGAACTTGTAGAGCGCCCCGACTATCACGGCGACGATCACAATCCGAAGTACAAAAGACATCGGAGCTCCCCTGTTAGCAGCGAAAATTTTAAACGCGACACCGTGAAAGGAACGCGGTAAAAAACGCGTTTCCGACGAATAGTGCCAAAAAGCAGAGGTGGCTTACAGTGTCGGACCGCGGAATTCGCTGGCCAACGAGACTAGAACTTTAAGCGGCTTTCGGGTACGCCCGGACCTACCTTTTCAAGGGCGATCAGCGTCCCAGTGCGTGGCGATTCGGCGAGTTGCGCCGGATCGCGCCCAACACGCAAACTGGTGATGTAGAGCGTTTTCAAGTCAGGGCCGCCGAAGCAGGGCTTGGTAGGCCAACGCACCGGTAGTTCGATACTTCGCATCAGTTTGCCGTGCGGGTCGAAGCGGCCCACGCGCCACGCATCGATCATCGCAAGCCAATAACAACCGTCCGCATCGATCGTGGCGCCGTCGGGCCGACCGGGCAGTCCATGCGTTTCGAAATCGATGAATACCCTCTGATGATGCAACTCACCTTCTTCATCTACATCGAAGGCCCACACTTTGCGTTGCGGCGTGTCGGCGAAATAAGCGATGCGTCCATCAAGGCTGAAGGCCAGCCCGTTGGAAGTGGTGAAACCCTTGCGCACGCGCTTCAAGACGCCGTGACCGTCATAACGATAGAGCACGGCTGCGGGATGATCGCGCGGCTCATAAATCGTGCCCACCCATAAATTGCCGCGCCGGTCCACGCAACCGTCGTTAAAGCGCGTAGTGCGTACGTCGTAATCTGCCGGAGCAAGCGGATCGAACGCTTCGCTCGCCGTATCGAACGCAAACAGTCCACTACGCAATGCGACTACCACGCTCCCGGATTGTCGGCGTAGCGCCACGCAACCGATATCGCCCGGCATTTTCCATTTGCTCAAGGTTTCATCCGCGGGGCGATAGCGAATCAATGTTTGAGCAACGATATCGACCAGATAAAGCGCTTGCTCGTTTGCAGCCCAGACCGGCCCCTCCAGCAGATCGCCTTGTACGGTGTCGACGAAGCGTAGCGCGCGCGTATCCATGTCCTTTAACTACAACCGAGACTCCTGCGTTTGGTCTCTAATTCCAGACCTTCTTCCCTTAACTGGTCCATGTGTCTTGCACTACCACCCGCGCGTTCGCCGGATCGGATATTGCGTAGATCGCGCGCATATTCCTCGCACTTTCTCTGTTTGTCGGCCGCCGCGCGTTCGTCACGTTGACGTTGCATTGCGATTTCATTTTCACGGTAGCTATCTTCGTTCGAAGATTGTCTCTGGGGCTGTACGATAGATACCGGCTGGGCCTTTTTCGCCATCGCGCAATCCGATTCGGCCAATACGCGAATTTCGGCGGGGCTTCCCTTAAGCTGGGCTACATCTACCACCAAGCGTTTTTCGGCCAGCTTGCTATCCGCCGACGCGGACTTGCCGTCGATTTCCTGCAAGAGCTGTTCCGACGAAGCGCCGCCGCTCAGCTTTTTCGCAATCGCCTCCGCGGCTTCGCCGCGTTTCGCGCAACTAAGTTCGGTAAACGCGGGGGGCAGTTGGGCGGCACCGTTTGCGACGCCGGAAATTTGTTTGCCCGGGCCCGAATCGCAGGCGCGGTCCTGATATTGATTGCCGCAACGATAAAGTTTTTGCGCGTTTGCACTGCTTGCGAAGCAGAGCGCGAAAAATAAAAGCCAACGCATCGGGGCTCCCCTTTTTTCTTGATTAGGGAAGCAAGCTTATTCGTATTTCGAAAATAAGCGGGCGGTGAGTGGGCCGGGGTGCGTAATTCTTCCGCATGCCCCTGAATCAGCTACATCCGGCAAACTTGCGTTGTTCGGCGACTGCGCGCGCACGCTTGTCCAGGGCTTCCATATTCTGACCGGGGAGATCCGTCGCATCACGGATATTCTGCAGATCCTGATCGTAACCGGCGCAGGGGTAGCGCTTATACGCTTTTCTGCGTTCTTCATCGGCGCGCTCCCGTGCCGCACGGTTTTCGCCGGACTCGACGGTGTTCTTGGAAGTGGGCGCGGCCGAAGTGTTGGTTTCGCAGGGGCGATCCTGGAATTGGGTGCCGCAGCGGTACATCTGTGCGAAGGCCGG
>DATEEW010000030.1:0-11851 GCA_035280965.1 Burkholderiales bacterium | reverse complement strand
GGGAGTGGGCTCAAAATTTCGGTTTTTAGCTCAGTTGACATTGAGGTAAATGATAAGGATTCTCATTAAACAAGTCAATCCAGGCCTCAATCTGCTTCGTTGAGGTCAGTTATCGATATGATTTTTATTGGATTTGGCCGATTTTGTTAAAAAGGCAAAAAAATAGGCAACTGAGACTTGCAAAGCCAAAAGTATTTGTTGATAATCGTTCGCATTACGAATCGCATTGCCCGAGTTTGCACATGTACGTTTGCGTTTGTCATGCCATCACCGATCGCGAAATTCGCCAGTGCGCGGATTTGGGTGCGTGCTCAATGAGTGAGTTGAGCAACTGCCTCGGTGTCGCAACCAATTGCGGTCGTTGCGCCCAAACAGCGCAGCAAGTGCTCGACGAGCACGCTGCTTCGCGCGCACTGCCTCAAGCCGCTTAATTCTCTGCCGCCTTGGGCGGCCTTCTTCTGCATGCTATCTTCACGTTTGGAGCGACGCGTCGCCTAAGGCTGCGCGTCGCATTGTTGCGTGCGTGATTTGCGAGTTGCATCGCATTCGCATTTTCATTTGCACACGCCCAGACCATCAGCGGAGCGGCCCATGAAAGGCGACCAGCAAGTCATCCAGTATCTCAATGCGGTCTTAAGAAACGAGTTGACCGCGATTAATCAATATTTCTTGCATGCGCGCATGTTCGACAACTGGGGCTTCAAGGAACTCAACGAACACGAGTACAAGGAATCCATCGACGAAATGAAGCACGCCGATGCGCTGATCAAGCGCATCCTTTTCCTCGAAGGGCTGCCGAACCTGCAAGATCTGAACAAGCTTTATATCGGCGAGAACGTACCTGAAGCGATCGCTTGCGATTTGCGCATGGAACAGGAAGCCATCCCGGTTTTGCGCAAGGCGATTGCCTATTGCGAAAGCGTGAGTGACTACGTCACGCGCGAATTGTTCGAGGATATCCTCGAATCGGAAGAAGAACATGTCGATTGGCTGGAAACCCAGCTCGGTCTGATCGACAGCGTGGGATTGCAGAACTATTTGCAATCGCAAATGGAATCCTGAACCTCTTGATGACCACGGCGCCGGACTGCGGGCCATGCTCTGCTAACATCCGGCGCTTCATCCTTTTCTGCTTAAGCATGCAGGCCGCTGTCTACGCGCTGCTACGTCGTTTGCAATCCGGCCGGATCATTTCGGGGGAGACCCTTGCGCATTCGCTCGGCTTGACTCGATCGGTTTTCGTTAGGTTGATCGCGCAGTGCCGCGCCGCCGGCATCGATATTCGCTGCGTGCGCGGTCGCGGCTATTTTATTGACGGCGGGCTCGATCTACTGGATGCCGACGCACTCAAAGCGGCTTTGCCTTGTAAGGTTGAAATTGTGGATGAATGCGATTCCACCAACACTCGATTGTTGGAACACACTGGGGAAACGGTACCTCGGCTTTACGTCTGCGAAGTGCAAACTGCCGGGCGTGGCCGCCGGGGCAATCGCTGGTATTCAGGGGTGGGTGACAGCTTGAGTTTTTCATTGTTATGGCCGAGCGCGTTGAATGCGCAACAACTGAGCGGGTTATCGCTCGCCGTCGGTGTCGCTTGCCTCCGCGCGCTGCAAGGTCTGGACATCGCAGGTCTCGGACTAAAATGGCCCAACGATTTAATGCATGGGCAGGCGAAAGTGGGTGGGGTGCTGATCGAAACGCGCGCTAGTGTCGTCGTGGTGGGCGTGGGACTCAACATACGCAATGCCGCGGCGCGTGCGGCGCAAGTGATGCAGCCTGTAGGTGACCTTGCTCAGTTTGCGAAGACGCTGCCTACCCGGACCACTTTGCTGGCTGCGCTGAGCAGCGGCGTACTCGATGCGCTGAGCGTCTTCGAAGAACGAGGGTTCGCGCCGTTTCGCGACACATGGCAACGTTATGACTTGCATGCCGGCCAACGGGTGTGTCTGTCGAACGGCGATCGACATATCGAAGGCATCGCGCGGGGCGTCGACGAGCGGGGGGCCTTGTTACTATTAACCGAAGCCGGGGAATACCCCTTCTTTGCCGGCGAACTGAGTTTACGCAAAGCCGCATGATTCTCGCCATCGACGCAGGCAACACGCGAATCAAATGGGGGCTGCGCGATCGCGCACGCAAGGAGTGGCTTGCCACCGGCAGCGCATCAGTGAGCGAACTGGAGCGTCTCCACGAAGCTTGGCAAGACGTTCCCGCGCCCCAACAAATCGCAATCGCCAATGTGGCCGGTCCTGCTGTGCGCGGCACGCTGGCCGAACTGGTCGAGCGCTGGTCGGTAGAACCGAAATGGCTGCAAAGCGAGGCCGAATCCTGCGGCATCAAGAATGATTACTTACAACCGCAACGTCTGGGCGTGGACCGCTGGGCGGCAATGATCGCCGCATGGGCAGCCTATCGCCAAGCGGCATTGGTGGTGATGGCGGGCACTGCGACTACTATCGATGTGCTCGACGAACGCGGCCACTTCCGGGGCGGCGTGATTCTGCCCGGTATGGGTGTGATGAAACGTTCCTTGGTGGAAAACACCGCAGCGCTGGCGATGGCGCCAGGGAACTACAAGCCGCTGCCGCGGACGACCGAAGACGCCATTGAAAGCGGTTGCGTCAACGCGCAATTGGGCGCGATCGAGCGCATGCATCGCGAACTGCCCAGCAATGCACCCTGCATTCTTTCGGGAGGCGGAGCACCCGCGCTCCTGCGCCATCTCAATATTCCGGTCCAGCATGTCGAGCATCTGGTGCTGGAAGGGGTGGTGCGATTGGCGGAACAATAATGCGCGCGGTCGTTTTGCTGCTTGTGCTCGCGAATCTGGGCTTGTGGGCCTATATGGATTACGTCGCCCCGCAACAGCGCGGCGCTACACTGGCCCAGCAAGTCCAACCCGAACGGTTGAAGTTGATCGCCGGGATCGACGGGGCCGAGGTGGTAGCAGCCGCTTCGCAAGCGTGCATTGAATTCGGGCCCCTCGACGAATCGGCACTGGCCCGCGCCAAAGACACTGCACGCACGCTACAAGCGAATATTTCGATGGCCGAGAGACGAACTGAGACCGCGATTTTCCTGGAACTTCGCGAGCCTTCGGAAATCGTCGTCAAGCAATTAGGAGATTCGCTCAAGGGTGCGTCAAGCGGCCCTTGTGCGCTCGAGTCTTAAGCTCGAATGCGTTGGAGCAAGGCGGTGGTGGAGCGCTCGTGCTCGAAAGGAATTGAATGCACACTACCGCCCCAAGCTTTGACTTCCGGGGCGCCGACGATTTGGTCCACGGACCAGTCGCCCCCCTTTACCAATACGTCGGGACGGCAGGCAAGAATCGCCTCTAGGGGCGTGTCTTCTTCGAAATAGGTCACCAAGTCCACGCAGGCAAGGGCCGCGATGACCGACATGCGGTCCACCAGCGTATTGATCGGTCGATCGGGCGCTTTCCCCAACCGCTTCACGGAAGCGTCACTATTAAGAGCTACCACTAGACCCGCGCCCAACGCGCGCGCCTGCGCCAGATAGGTCACGTGACCGCGATGCAGGATATCGAAGACGCCATTGGTGAACACCAGCGGTCGTGCCAGCGTCCCACAGCGCGCCTTCAAGTCTTGCGGCGCGCAAAGCTTCGTTTCGAAGGCGGGCGTGGAATGCATGAACCCGATTATGCCGAAGTGGCAGCGGGTCCGATTTCTTTGCGGTAGCGATTCAGGTCCTGCACCGTTTCCATGCTGCGATCGAAAAGAATGGAAAGATTGCGCAGAATCGCGGTGACGACTTTGTTTTCCCACAGCTTGTCGAACCGGATTTGTTCGTCGAGCCAGTGTTCCAGCCATTCAGGATCGGGCAGGCGCGATTGCACGGTGTCTTGCGGATAGAGTGCTTTGTTGACATGCAGATTGGTGGGGTGCAGCGGCTTATTGCTACGCGCGCTGCTTGCCATGAGCATGCCGATTTTGGCAAAAGCACGGCGCGCTTCGTCGCCGCACCGTTCGATCGCGCGTTTCATGTATTGACGGTAGGCCCCGCCGTGGCGCGCCTCGTCATGGGAAATGATTTCGTAGATTTTTTTGATGACTGGTTCAGTGTGCCATTCAGCCGCGCGGCGATACCAATGATTGAGCCGGATCTCGCCGCAAAAATGCAGCATCAGGGTTTCCAGGGGAGGGGCCGGGTCGAAGTGGAAACGCACCGCGTGCAGTTCTTCTTCGGTGGGAACCAGATCCGGCCGGAAGCGCTTGAGATATTCGATCAGCACCAGCGAATGTTTCTGTTCTTCGAAAAACCACACGGACATGAAGGCGGAAAAATCGCTGTCGTTAATGTTGTCGCGCAGGAACATCTCCGTGGCGGGCAGGGCGGCCCACTCGGTGATGGCGTTCATCTTGATGGTGCGCGCCTGCTCGTCACTCAGTTTGCCGGCGTCGAATTCGTCCCATGGGATGTCGGTCGCCATATTCCAGCGAACAGACTCGAGGGATTTGAAAATCTCCGGATAAAGCATTGGCAACCTTGAAGTAATGGACAAAAGGCGGGCGCAGTGTAGCAAAGTAAGGTGCTCTCCACTCCATGACGTGGGACAAGAAGGCGGAAAACCGCGTAAAAACGCCGCTCCAAGAACTTATTTCCTGCCGGAGCGGCGTGACCTTTTGGAGCGGATGCGCCCCTTCCGTTCAACCAAAGGCCGCGTTTAAGAATGGTGCTGCTGGCGCCATAGCCTTACTGCTTCACTGAATTTATGCAAATCGTTGAAGCTTTTCACCGCCCCGGCGCCCCGTCGCGTCAATGCGGCTTGACGCGAGCAGACCCAGATTTCACTTTGCGGGCCCAATTGAGAGCCGAGTGATTGCAAACCTTCGCGTGCCCGATTAAGTGGGTACGACCGGCTGAACCAAAGCGCGACAACATCCGCGCGCTGACTTTTGGCGGCCAGAGCGATATCACTAATGGGCACATTGGGTCCCAATGCGATGCAGCGGGCGCCTTCTAGCGACACAGCTGCTTCCATGATCAGCGGTCCCAACATGTCGGCTTCATCCGGAAAACTGCTGAGCAAAATGCGTGGCGGATGCATCTCGCGGCCCAGATTCGCCAGTGTCCCGCGCAGTAAGTTTTGCACGGTCTCCCGGTAAAGACGCTCGGAAAAAGGTGGTAAGTCGCCACGTATCCAGGCGCCCGCCAGCCACGCATCGAGCGGCTCGATCGCCTCTTCCAGAAAACGCGCTAAGCCGAGTTGGGTCAAGGATTCGCCTAGGCGTACTTGTAATGTTTCCCAATTTTGCGAGCGAATGGCCTCGAGCAGGGGGGAGAGCTCGCTGCCGGAAGGCGTTTCGGATTGGTCGTCGACGAGCAAGGCACAAAGGTCTTCAGTGCTTTGATTCATTAGCTTACCGGGTCGATGTCCAACATCGAGCAAGCGTCGTAGCACGCGTAGACGCGTCACTTGTTCGGGCGGATAGACGCGCTCGCCGAATTGGTCGCGATTGGGGCAGGGAAAGCCGTAACGTTTTTCCCAAACACGCAGGGTGTCTTTCGACAACCCGGTGTCCCGTTCGACGGCACTAATGGAATAAGGGTCTTGAGTCATAAAAGTTTGGGTATCCATGCTTGGCGGCCGTTTGAGTAGACATATGCTGCAAGCAGGCGATGTTCCTAGCCAAACCGAGGTTGCTCATAAAGGGGCCCCGGAGCCTAGGTTACACGGCAAAGCTCTTATTTTTCTTTAGCGAAAAACGCCATCTAGCTGTTGCACAACCAGTTTTTTTGAGTATTATGCCTCACCAACCGCGTAAGACAGTAGGGGAAGCGCGGCTCGGGGGGAATCCATTCGGTGGAATGCACGCACCGAAGGAGCGTAAAGGGAGAGGGAAGTGCAGGACTTGCCAGACGTGGCGCGGGAACACGCGCCCTTTCGTATGACTACGGCCAACCGTCGCGTCGTGCGGACCTTGTATGGCTGAACGCGCCACGTTCGAAAGCAATGTGCGACGCCTGAATCTCGCGCTCAGCGGGGAACTCCCCCAAGACGGCGTCAATAGTTATTTCCAGCACACAATTGCCGCACTCGAACAGCGGCTTGCCGAATTGAGCCTGGCGGAGCAAGCGCTGCGCATCAGCGAAGAGCGCTACCGTGCCTTGTACGACCACAATCCCGCGATGTATTTCACCGTCAACGCACAAGGCATTGTGTTGTCGGTTAACGAATTCGGCGCCCAACAGCTGGGCTATAAGGCCCAGGAACTAACCGGGCGCTCCGTATTGGAAGTGTTTGTTGAAAACGACCGGGCTTGCGTCGCTCGGGCGTTGAGCGAATGTTTGGAACAACCCGGCGTGCCGCGCATCTGGGAATTCCGCAAACAACGTCGCGACGGTAGCGTGCTATGGGTGCGCGAAACGATGCGTGCCGTACGCGAAGCCAGCGGGCGGATGATTATGCTGATCGTGTGCGAAGACGCGACCGCGCTGAAGACCAGCGAGGCGCGTATTCGCGAGACCACGGCTCGCCTCAATCTCGCGCTCGATGGTTCCAATCTCGCCATTTTTACCTGGGAGATTGATACCGGCGCGGTGTATTTAAGCGATCGTTGGAATGAAATCCTCGGTGGACCGCCTGCAGAGGTCCTGACGACCCTGCAAGCCTTGACCGCGATGGTGCATCCGGACGACGCGGAAACCTATCGAGAGCGTCTTTACGAAGTGGTGCGCGGCGAAGCGACCACTTATCGCATCGAACACCGAGTCCGTGCGCATAACGGCGAATGGCGCTGGATCAGCAGCCAGGGCAGCATCGCGGAACGGGACCGGAACGGCCACGCGCTACGCCTGGTGGGCACCAAACTGGACATCACAGCGCGCAAACAGGCCGAAAACGAAGCGCACCGTCATGCTCAAGAATTCGAAGCGCTTTACGAAGTTACGCGCGAACTCGCGTTGTATCGCGATCTGCCGGGTTTGTTGAACAGCGTAGTGGAATTCGCCACCAAGCTGCTCCACTCCGCCGCTGGCAGCATTTGGCAATACGATACACAGGAGGGCGACCTCGTATTGAGCGTCGCCCGCAATTCGCCGCTGCCGCTCGGCGTGCGTTTGAAACTGGGCGAGGGGCTTGCCGGGCGAGTCGGTGTTACCCGGCAACCCATGATCCTCGACGACTACCGCAGTTGGGAGCATCGGGTGCCCGCATTTTCCGATAAACCCTTGCATGCCTCGCTTGCCGTCCCATTGCTATGCCACGGCGAATTGATCGGTGTGTTGAAGGTTTGCGAAGATCAACCGGGCGTTCGCTGCTACACCGAAAACGATGCGCGGCTGCTGTCCTTACTCGCAGGGCCTGCGGCGGTCGCGATCGAAAGGATGCGTGCCGAAGAGAACCTGCGGAGTAGCGAAACGCGTTTTCGCAGCCTGACCGAGCTGTCTTCCGACTGGTATTGGGAACAGGACGAAAAACTGCGTTTTAGGCGCGTTTCGGGCGGCATGTTGGAACAAGCCGGGTTGAAGGCCGAAGAATACTTGGGGCTTGCTCCGTGGCAGTTGCCGGGCATCGAATTCTGCGAGCCAAATTGGGCCGAGCACCAACAATGCTTGCAAAAGCAGCAACCCTTCCGCGATGTGGTTTATCGCATTCGTAACATGGACGGTCGCGTCTACTACCACAACATCAGCGGCGAGCCGGTCTTTGACGCCGAGGGGCAGTTTCGCGGTTATAGGGGTGTCGGTTGCGATGTCACCGAAAGAGTGAAGGCGGAGCAGCGCATTCACCGGTTGGCGCATTACGATGCGCTGTCCGGGCTGCCTAACCGCATTCTGTTTACGCAGCGCCTGCAACAAGCCATTTCGCGTTGCGCTCGTCAGGGCAAAGCGCTGGCCGTATTGTTCATGGACCTGGACCGGTTCAAATACATCAACGACAGTTTTGGACACCAAGCAGGCGATCGCCTGTTGCAGGAAGTGGCGGAACGTTTGTCCCAGTGCCTGCGCGAGTGCGACACCGTGGCGCGGCTGGGTGGCGATGAATTCGTGGTGCTGATCGAAGGCTTCGAAGCGGCGGGTGAAATTTCGGTCGTGGCGAAAAAACTTCTGGCCACGGTAGAACAGCCCTTTCTGATCGACGGTCAGGAATGCCATGTCAGCGGCAGCATGGGTATCAGCACTTATCCGGACGACAGCAAAGACGTCCAGAACCTGTTACGCGATGCCGACGTTGCGATGTATCGCGCGAAGGACAAAGGCAAGAACACCTTCGAGTTCTACTCCGCGCATATGAACATGCATGCCTTGGAGCGACTGGCAATGGAGTCGAGCCTGCGTCGGGGGTTGGAACGCAACGAGTTCATCCTGCATTACCAGCCCAAGGTCGATTTAAAGACCGGGCGCATTCTTAGCGCGGAAGCGCTGGTGCGCTGGCGCCGGCCGGACGGTACGCTCGTACCCCCCGCAGACTTCATCCCTCTCGCCGAAGAATGCGGCATGATCGAACAGCTCGGCGCCTGGGTCCTACGCGCCGCCTGCATGCAAGCGCACCAATGGCAAGAAGCGGGGCTGCCGCCCGTGTCCGTGGCGGTTAATTTATCGGCCCGCCAGTTCCTCAATGAAGGGTTGCTCTCCATTTTATCGGACACTATCGCCGAGACCGATACCGACCCGGCATTGCTGGAATTGGAAATCACCGAGAGTCTAATGGTGCGAAACCCGGAACAAGCTGCAGCTTTGCTTCATGCGCTCAAGTTGATGGGCGTGCGCTTGGCGCTGGATGATTTCGGTACCGGGTACTCAAGTCTGTCCTATTTAAAACGCTTTCCCTTCGACAGCGTAAAAATCGACCGCTCCTTCATTCATGACATTCCGCATGACAACGACGACGCGGCCATTACGCGCGCGGTCATCGCCATGGCGCACAGCTTGCGTTTAAGCGTAACCGCCGAAGGAGTGGAAAGCGGCGAGCAAGTCGCCTTTTTGCGCGAGAACGGATGCGATGCGGTGCAGGGAAATTATTTCAGCGCGGCCCTCACGGCCGATCAGTTCGAAGAACTGCTGCGTCGCGAGCCGCATCCGGTACAGCCCGCGAGCCGCTAACAATCCTCAGTGCGCTGGCGGCACCGGAATATATTCGAACACGCGGACAACTTTACGCACGCCGCTGGTATTCGCGGCGATCGCAGCTGCGTCAGCAGCTTCTTTTTCCGTGACCAGGCCCATCAGATAGACGTTCGCCAGTTCGGTCACTACCTTGACATGCAGGGGATTGAATTTCTGACCGCTCACCATGCGCGCCTTCACCTGGCCGGTGATGTAGGTGTCTTTGGAGCGTGATTCCATGGATGTGGCCGGGGCGACGGCCAGCTCATTCACCACATGGCGCACATCGGGTACTGCCGCCGCAATCGCTTCGGCTTCGGCTTTGATAGCGCTCGTGGGGACTTCGCCGGTCAACAAAACTACTCTGTTGAAGCTCGTGACATTCACATGCCCATTCGGCCCCGCTTTGGGTTCGATACGCTGGTTGGCGGTGAGTTCGATGCGTTCATCCGTCGCGACGATATCCGGTTGTCGACGGTCGGCCGCCACGGCGGCTGCGGTTGCTGCGCCTCCTACTACCACCGCGGCACAACCGGACAACAACACCGAGGCCGCAAGCATCAAGACGCAGATTAAGCGTTTGGTCATTCTTTCACTCCGTTCCGAGTAATAAAGTGTCTATGCCGTCGCACAGACAATGCAAGGTAAGCAAATGTACTTCCTGAATTCTGGCGGTCCGGGTATGCGGCACGCAAAGATGTACGTCTTCCGGCGCCAGAATGTGCGCCATTTCCCCGCCGCTTTTGCCGGTGAGCGCCACTACACGCATGTCGCGTTCGTGCGCGGCATGCACCGCGGCAATCACATTGGGCGAGTTGCCGCTGGTTGAAATAGCCAGCAGCACATCCTTGGCGTGCCCCAGCGCAAGGACTTGTTTGGAGAAAACCTGGTTATAGTCGTAGTCGTTCGCGATGGAGGTAAGCGTCGACGTATCCGTGGTAAGTGCCATGGCGGCGAGACCGGGACGCTCTCGTTCGAAGCGATTGAGCAGTTCGGCGGCAAAGTGCTGCGAATCGGCGGCCGACCCGCCATTGCCGCAGGCGAGAATTTTTCCTTCTCCGAGCAGGCAATGCACCATCGCCTCCACGGCTTGCGCGATTGGGGCGGCCATCGCATCGACGGAATTCAATTTGGTTTGCGCGCTATCGGCAAAGTGCTTGCGCACGCGAGCGACGAGATCCATTCAGTTCAGTTCATTCTTGAAGCGGAAGAGCTTGCATTCTACTCCACGGAATGTGCGATTAAGGGGGCGCACCCCCTTAAAAATT
Source organism: Burkholderiales bacterium (assembly GCA_035280965.1). Taxonomy (GTDB): domain Bacteria; phylum Pseudomonadota; class Gammaproteobacteria; order Burkholderiales; family SG8-39; genus DATEEW01. The sequence goes on along the minus strand of DATEEW010000030.1, from coordinate 1,514 downwards.
GCCTCCCGCATAACGGCGCTTGCAGCGGCAATAGCCTCCGCCGCAATCTGCAACAAGCCGCAGATTGTCCCGCGACGTCAGGGAAGCGCTGATGCCGGAAGGGGCGCATCAGCGCTTTCCACATAGACTTCAAACTCGATGCGCCGGCGGGGATTTTGGTCTTGCTTCAATTGGCTGATGCGCGCGCTTAATCGCTGGCCGCGATCCATCGCCCAGGCTACGGCGTCGTTCTCGCTGCGTGGCACATACCCGAGTTTGTACCCCTGCCATTCCACGCGAATTGCTTTGGAATCGTGTGAGTTGTCCGGTTCGCGCACCAGGCTCAGCGCATCACCGACTTTCATCGCTTCCCAATGCGTAGCCGCCTCGTGGTAATCGAAACCGGCTAACGGCGAGCTTTGCACCACCAGCAGAACTTCTTGCGCGACGGCGGGCGTGCTTAGCGCGAGGAACAGCGCCGCCCAACAACGCTTATTCACCAAAAGCATCGCGAATCCATTCGATGCGCGCAGGGTCGATGTCGTCCATGAGCAACACGTCGAAGCGACAGGGTATATCGCGTTCGCCCAGATAATTGCGTGCAGCGTGAATCACGCGTGCTTGTTTCGTCGCATCGACGCTCGCGGCAGCGCCGCCGAACCGTTGCGAACGGCGTAAACGTACTTCTATAAAGACCAGCGTGTCTTCGGTCTGCATGATCAAATCGATTTCGCCGCCGCGGCAGCGATAATTGCGGTCGATCAGGCGCAGACCGTGTTGTTGAAGATAGCGGGCGGCCAGATCTTCGGCGGCCGGCCCGTCCAGCTTATTGCGCGAGAACAGGAAGGCCATTACGGAAGGTTGCGCGCCAAGGGGCGCGTTCCACCACGCGGCCGGGCGTCACATCGATGCGCCCGGTTACGCCCTCGAAGGCAAATGTGCTTTGTCCTTCGGCGAGCGCGGTGGCGATGCGATAAGAATCGATGCCCAGCGCATAGAAGCGCGACATTTCACTGCTTAATCCAGTTGCGGCGGGATATATCGATACGCGCGGATCGTTCGGCGCCAGCAACCAGAGCATGTCCAGAAAGCGTACACCTTCCAAATCCAAATCGTGCTGCGGCTCGCCTGCCCGCAAGTTGACTTGGGATGTTGTGTAAACCGGTAATTGCGAAGGCAGATAAGGTCGAAGGACGCGGGTTTCCTCGAAACTTGCGGCTAGAAAAATGAATTCGGCGTTCGTGCTGCCCAACTCGCGCAACGCAGGAAGGGCGCCGGGATCGGCACGCATTTCCGCGGTTGCGATGACAGTGCCGCCCAGTGCGCGCCAAGCCTGCACGAAGGCCTCGCGTGTGCGGCGGGCAAACGCGGTCGGTGTGCTGGCCACGGCGAGTTTTTTGAACCCGTCATCGTAAGCTTGGCGTGCAACCATCGCAGCCTCTGCTTCGACCGATAAACCGAAGAAATACAGGTTATTTGTGCGGACTTCGCCTTCAGGTTGGTTCAGTGCCAAAGTGGGCACCATTACGAGTGGG
>DATEEW010000029.1:0-5892 GCA_035280965.1 Burkholderiales bacterium | reverse complement strand
TAAGCTTTCCGTCTACGCAACAAGGAAAGGCCGCGTGATGCGGCCTTTCTGTTTTTAGGACCCTCAAGCTTGAAACGAATCGCCATCGGCCTGTGCTATGACGGCTCCGCCTTCGAAGGTTGGCAGTCCCAGGCTTCACGGAACACGGTGCAGGATCACCTGGAAGCTGCGCTTTCAGCGGTTGCTGCCGAACCTGTGCGCGTTCAGGCGGCGGGCCGCACCGACGCAGGCGTGCATGCAGCCGCGCAAGTGGTGCATTTTGATGTGAACGTGGAACGCCCCGACTCGGCGTGGGTGCGCGGCACCAATGCAAATTTGCCTGGTGGTATCGCTGTCCAATGGGCCTGTGAAGTCGATGAAGGATTCAATGCGCGTTTCTCTGCAACCGGACGCAGCTATACCTATGTGCTCTATGATCAGCCGGTGCGACCTGCCCTATACGCAAAGCAAGTGGGGTGGTTCCATTTGCCGCTAGACGTGGAAGCAATGCAACGCGCTGCCGCGCTCCTGGCGGGCGAACGGGATTTCACGACCTTCCGTTCCGCCGAATGCCAAGCTAAGCATCCGGTGCGGACGATGGATTACGCAGAGGTGGAACGACGTGGGCCGTATGTGCTGTTCCGCTTCGGCGCAAACGGTTTTTTGCATCATATGGTGCGCAACCTGGTGGGTTCGCTGGTTTATGTGGGCAAGGGCGCGCATCCGCCGGAATGGATAAGCGAATTGCTCGAAGCACGCGATCGCGCACAAGCGGCGCCCACCTTCTCTCCGGCGGGACTTTATTTGAGCGGGGTGCGTTATCCGGACACATGGCAATTGCCGGGTTTCGTGCCTATGATCCCTTTCGTTTCTTTCGACGATATCCGATGAGAACGCGCATCAAAATTTGCGGCATCACTCAACCCGAACACGCACGCGTGGCAGCGCACCTGGGTGCCGATGCCGTTGGTCTGGTGTTCTATTCGCCCAGCCCCCGAGCTGTCGAACTGGCGCAGGCACAAACCATTGTGAGGGCCTTGCCGCCCTTCGTGAGTCCCGTCGCCCTATTCGTCAATCCTACGCGCGCGGAAGTGGAATCGGTTCTTGAAGCCTGCCCAATCAATATCTTGCAATTCCACGGCGATGAAACGCCGGATTTTTGCGCGAGCTTCGGCCGCCCCTATTTGAAGGCAATTCGGGTAAGGGAAGGGGCGAATTTGGTAGAATATGCGGCTTCCTATGCGAGCGCCGCCGGCTGTTTGTTCGACGCCTACAACGATGCCTTGTACGGCGGAACTGGCGACACTTTCGATTGGAAGTTGATTCCCACGCATCTGCCGCAGCCCTTGGTGCTGTCCGGTGGCTTGAACCCCAAGAATGTGGGCGAAGCGGTACGACGAGTGCGCCCATGGGCGGTAGATGTTTCCAGCGGCGTTGAAGTCGCCAAAGGCGTCAAAGACGAGCAATTGATGGCCGCTTTCATTGCAGGAGTTCGTAATGCAGATGTATGACCTGCCGGATCCCAAAGGTCATTTCGGTCCCTACGGCGGCGTATTTGTCGCCGAAACGCTGGTGCACGCGCTCGACGAGTTGCGCGAAGCCTATGCCAAGTACCAAAAAGATCCCGAATTCATCGCCGAATTCGAATACGAGCTGAAGCATTTCGTCGGCCGTCCCAGCCCCATCTATCACGCCAAGCGCTGGTCGGAGCTGTTAGGCGGTGCGCAAGTCTTTCTCAAGCGCGAAGACCTGAATCACACCGGCGCGCATAAGGTCAACAACACCATTGGCCAGGCGCTGCTGGCCAAACGAATGGGCAAGCCGCGCGTCATCGCGGAAACCGGCGCGGGTCAACATGGTGTCGCCACCGCGACCGTTGCGGCACGCTACGGCATGGAATGCGTGGTCTACATGGGTTCCGAAGATGTGAAGCGGCAAGCCGCGAACGTCTATCGCATGAAGCTGCTGGGCGCTACGGTGGTGCCGGTCGAATCGGGCTCGAAGACGCTGAAAGACGCGCTCAACGAAGCGATGCGCGATTGGGTAACCAATGTGCATAACACCTTCTACATTATCGGCACTGTCGCCGGACCACATCCTTATCCGATGATGGTGCGCGATTTTCAAACGGTGATCGGCAAAGAGTGCATCGAACAGATGCCCGAGATGACGGGCCGTCAGCCCGACGTCGTGATCGCCTGCGTGGGCGGTGGCTCCAATGCGATGGGTATTTTTTATCCCTACATTCCTTACGACAACGTGCGCCTCGTCGGGGTCGAAGCGGCTGGATACGGCATTGCCAGCGGCAAGCATGCGGCGTCGCTCACGGCGGGAACGCCGGGCGTCTTGCATGGCAATCGCACTTATCTGCTGCAAGACAAGAACGGTCAGATCATCGAAACGCACTCGGTCTCGGCGGGCCTCGACTATCCCGGCGTCGGTCCTGAGCACGCGTATTTGAAAGACAGTGCGCGCGCCGAATACGTCACCATCACCGACGACGAAGCGCTGCAAGCCTTTCACGATTGCTGCCATTTCGAAGGCATCATTCCGGCATTGGAGTCGAGTCATGCATTGGCGTATGCCTGCAAACTGGCGCCGACGTTGCCGAAGGACAAAATTCTTTTAGTCAATCTCTCCGGTCGTGGCGACAAGGACATGCATACCGTCGCCGAGAAATCTGGTATTCAATTCTAGATTCGCGCGCTCTCGTAGTGCGCTTTTTACATGCCCAATAGAATTCAAAAAACTTTCGAAGATTTGGCGCGCGCGAAGAAAAAAGCGCTGATTCCTTTTGTGACCGCCGGCGATCCGTCGCCGAAGCTGACGGTCGAATTGATGAACGCGTTGGTCGACGCGGGCGCCGATGTGATCGAACTGGGCGTGCCTTTTTCCGATCCGATGGCCGACGGTCCGGTAATTCAGCGCGCCAGTGAGCGCGCGTTGAAACATGGCGTCGGTTTGAACGACGTGCTCGGCTATGTCGCGGAGTTCCGCAAGCAGAACGTGCGCACGCCTATTGTGTTGATGGGCTATGCCAACCCTATCGAAGCGATGGGTATGGAGAAATTCGCGCAAACGGCGCAGAAGGCAGGCGTCGACGGCGTTTTGGTGGTGGACTACCCCCCCGAAGAATGCGCCGTCTTTGCCGATTTGATGAAGCGGCACGACATGGATCTGATTTTCCTGCTCGCTCCGACATCCACGCCCGCGCGCATCGAACAGATCGTGCGATTGGCCAGCGGTTATATCTATTACGTTTCGCTCAAAGGCGTTACGGGAGCGTCGACGCTCGACGTCGCGGATGTCGCGGCGAAGCTGCGACCGATACGGGCCCAGACCAAATTGCCCTTGGGTGTGGGTTTCGGTATTCGCGATGGCGAAACGGCGCGCGCCGTGTCTAGTGTGTCCGACGCCGTAGTTATCGGTAGTCGATTGATTCAAGAAATGGAACAGGCGGGAGAGGGTGCTGCGGTTGCGCGCGCCCGCTCCTTTATCGCCGGCATACGCGAGGCCATGGATGGAAAATAATGGATCGCAAATGAGGGAACGTCCATGAGCTGGTTACAAAAACTTCTTCCTCCGAAAATTCAGCGCAGCGACGCAGCAAGTCGCCGCTCGGTGCCCGAAGGGCTGTGGAGTAAATGTCCGGCGTGCGACGCCGTTCTGTACACCACGGACTTGCAGAACAACGCCCACGTCTGCCCGAAATGCGGTCATCACCATCGCATTACGGCGCGCGAACGGCTGGATATGCTGCTCGATCCAGAAGGTCGGTTTGAAATCGGCGCGGAAGTGTTGCCCATCGATTCGCTGAAATTCAAGGATTCGAAAAAATACGTCGACCGCTTGTTGGACGCGGAAAGTGGTAGCGGCGAAACTGACTCACTCATCGTTATGCAGGGCACGATCCTTAGCGTGCCCCTGGTTGCCGCGGTCTTCGAATTCGATTTCATGGGCGGATCCATGGGCTCGGTAGTGGGCGAGCGTTTCGTGCGCGGCGTCCACGCCTGCCTCGAACAAAATTTGCCCTATGTGTGTTTCACCGCGACCGGCGGCGCGCGCATGCAGGAAGGTTTGCTTTCGTTGATGCAAATGGCCAAAACGACCGCTGCGCTGACGCAACTGTCTGCGAGGAAGTTGCCCTTCATTTCGGTCTTGACCGATCCGACCATGGGCGGCGTGTCAGCGAGTTTCGCTTTTCTTGGCGATGTGGTTATCGCCGAACCCAAGGCTCTCGTCGGTTTCGCCGGACCCCGAGTAATCGAACAGACGGTGCGCGAAAAACTGCCCGAAGGCTTTCAGCGCTCCGAATTCCTGATGGAAAAAGGCGCGCTGGACATGATCATCGACCGCCGGGAAATGCGCGATCGCCTCGCCGCCTTGATGACTTTGCTGATGCGCATTCCCGCGCCTGAGCCCACCGTTTAAAGCCTTCACACGGAGAGCGGAGCACGTAGTACAGAGGAAGCTTCAGTCCTGACTTCCATACTCTCGGCGTGTTTCGTTTTTTAAGCTTTGTCTTCCTTCCAAGCACCGCAAACCCTTGCAGACTGGCTCGAATACATCGAGCAGCTGCATCCGGCCACGATCGAGATGGGGTTGGAGCGCGTCCGCGAAGTCTACGATCGCCTCAACGCGCCGAAGTTTTGTCCACTTTTCATCGTCGGGGGAACGAACGGCAAGGGTTCTACATGCACGATGCTGGAAGCAACCCTGCAAGCGGCCGGTTACAGGACAGGCAAGTACCTTTCGCCCCATCTCGTGCGCTATAACGAGCGCGTGCGTATCGATGGGCACGATGCGACGGACGAGGTCTTGATCACTGGTTTCAGGGCGGTCGAGGAGGCGCGAAGCGATACGCAGCTGACCTATTTTGAGTTCACCACGCTTGCGGCATGGGTGAGTTTTTCGCAAGCGGGACTCGATGCGTTGATTCTGGAAGTGGGTCTGGGTGGTCGATTGGATGCGGTAAATATTTTCGAGCCCGACTGCTCGATCCTCACTAGCGTGGCCATGGACCATATGGATTATCTGGGGGACACGCGCGAGCAAATCGGTTGGGAAAAAGCCCACATTTTTCGACCGGGCAAAGCCGCCATTTGCACCGAGCCGCAACCGCCACAAACGGTGCTGGACTACGCGAAGGAAATCGGCACCGATTTGCAGTTGATCGGGCGCGATTTCGGTTTCGAAGCGCAAGATCGCCAGCAATGGCTTTTCTGGTCGCGCGCAGGCAAACGCAGTGGCCTGCCTTATCCTTGTTTGCGCGGAGCGAATCAATTGGCCAACGCATCGGCCTGCATCGCGGCGCTGGAAGCTTTACGTGAGTCGCTGCCGGTCGGTGCGCAAGATATTCGCCATGGTTTGCTGCAGGCGGAATTGCCGGGTCGTTTTCAAGTTTTGCCGGGTCGCCCGAGTGTCATACTCGACGTGGGCCACAATCCTCACGCTGCGGCGGTATTGCGCGAAAACCTTGGCAACATGGGCTTCTATCGCCGGACTTTTGCTGTCGTGGGCATGCTACGGGATAAGGATATACGCGGTGTGTTCGAACATCTGCGCGGTCGTATCGATATCTGGTATGTCGCCACGCTCGAAAATCCGCGCGGCGCGCAGGCAAGCGAGCTTGCCGCCGCTTTGCAGGAGGCAAATGCCGGCGGGGAAGTTAAATTGTTTCAATCGCCGCACGAAGCTTATGCGGCGGCTGAGGCCGAGGTGCTGGAGGATGATAGAATTTTGGTCTTCGGATCCTTCTATACCGTCGCCGAAGTCATGCAGGCCCGTGGCCTGATCTGAATGCGGCTTTGGCGGTCACGCGGTCCATTTGAAACGGAAGTTATGGCGACCCCGGCTCAAGACGAGGCTTTAGACTTAAAGCGACGCGCAAGGCGGCGCTTGGTCGGCGCGATT
>DATEEW010000028.1:0-4009 GCA_035280965.1 Burkholderiales bacterium | reverse complement strand
ACAGGGTGTGGAAACGAAGGAGCAGGCCGAATACTTGCGCGAACATGCCTGTAACGAATTCCAAGGTTTCTATTTCGACAAGCCTGCGCCGGCCGACCAATTGGAAGAGATTCTGCGCACGCAGTCCTGAGGTGTTCGGTTTAAGAATCTTGAACCACAGTGCACACAGAGAGCACGGAGAAAAGCGGTTTAGTCATTCCCGACAGCGGCGCCGCTGCGTAGATCGGAAATCCAGCGCGGGTCTCCGCTCTCGGCTTCAAAACTTTGATGAACACATTGGATGCCGATCTGCTTAAAAACGGCTCGCAAAGACGCAAAAAAAGATGCCGGTTTTCACCGGCATTTTTTTAAACGTCGTTCGATCGGTGTCGCTCAGCGCGCTTTCAGCACTCGCACGCTTTCGTCCACCGCGGCGGCATCGATGTATCCGATTGCATTGGGATTGGCGGTCAAGAACTTCTTCACTTCGTCGTTGTTGCCGATCTCTTTGGGCGGATTGCCGCGCCCGGTGAAAATCACTTTGGACCAGTGCGCCTTTACTTGTGCAGCCGATTTGCCGGTGAACTTCGCGTAGAACTCGTTGCGTACGGGCGAGTCCTCGGCCTGATCGACGGGGCGCACCGGTTCGCCATTAGGCAGTCGATTCACCCTGCCCAGGAAAATATCCACCACCTGATTGTCGCTGAGCGAGGTAACCGGGCTCTTGGTCGAAACCACTGCCACCACTTCGGCAGTGGCCGCGTTAACGTTCAAACTAAGTGCGAGTGCGATCGCGCCGATTTTGAGGTGTCTAAGGAGAGTCACGCCCGTCTCTCCTTAAAACACGAAATCGAAAGTGGCACTGAACACCTCGAAATCATCGCCCGTCTTGAAACCGGGTTGGATGTAATTCAAGGTGCCGGGCGAGCCATCGTCAACGCGGCTGTAGTCGTATTGCACTTTCAAAGCCGTGTTCTTGGTGACGTCCCAGCGTAGGCCGAACGAAATCGTTTTCTGAATCGGCGCGCCGGCCAAACCTTCGATGCTGTTCAGTTGAGAATCTAGGAAAGCACCGGTCCCCACGGCAACAGGTCCGAGAATGGGCGGCACGTCGACGCCCGGGTCGCTTTGATTGCTCTTCAGCTTGGCTTCGGCATAAGTGACATAGGGTGTGAAGGCACCTAGACGATAGCCGCCGGTCGCATACCATGCTTGGCGTTTGCCCAAAAGTGAATCGCTATCGGTCTGACCCCATTCGGCCATGACGAACCATTTGCCAGGATCGTACATCGCCCCAATGCTGAAGAAGGTGAAACGCTTGTCTTCGGTGTTGTATTTGTGGGCGATGGCATTGGCTTGCGCGGCCGCTGAGTTACCCAATCCGAAGGGGGCCGTTGCGAGTTGATCCGCAAAAGTGCGATAGCCGTCGAACAGTTCTTCATAGGGCTCGGCGGTAAGGTGGCTGTGCGTATAAGCCAGGCGCATTGTCGCGGGACCATATTCCACCGTATTGCTGAAATGCCAGGCCCCGCCTTCGCTCTCCACTTTCCCCCCCGCCGGATGGCGGGCGCTCGCCTTACCAAAGGCGGCATGCAAGGTGCTATTCACTTCGCCGAAGATCGCGTGATAGCTGAGGTCGATGCCATCGCTATGGGATAGCGGAATGAGTCCGTACACTTCGACGGGAGGGCGAACCCATGGGGTCGAATAACCGACCTTGCGATAATCGGAAGTCAGAAAACTACCGAGCACGACGCGACCTACGCGCACGCTCAAGTCCGATGTGATGTCGTATTTAAGGTTTGCCCATTCAATCTGTGGTCTGAAGGTGCCGTCATACTGCTGTTCGGAAACGACCTGAAGTACAGCCGAGAACTTGGAAGTCAGATCGGCGGAAAATTGAAGGCCGATTTTGCTGTCCACCTCCATGCTCCACGACTCGTGTGCGCCGGCGCCTTTTTTCTGAAGGTCGTGTGCGAGGAAATCGGCATTGTCCTCACTGGAATGGGCGATACCCAGGGTGCCGAATCCGCTGAAGTGAAAGACGGGATCGCTTTCCTGCGCACGGACATCAGCCGTGTAAACGGCGGCCACGACTAGCCCTGCAAGCGTCAGCGCTTGCAGGCGCGAAACCGAACGGGGGATTAGGTAAGCGGCATTCGAAGGGTTTTGCCGCATCGAGGCCTTTGATCTGCTTATTAGCCGGAACACTTTTGTCGCCAAAAAATGCCCAGAGAATCTCCAGGGCGATTGGATTCTAAGTGTTCATCGGCACATAGCGCCAAACCTTTAGAGGAGCTAAAGGATTTTTTGCCCGTAATGAATACGACGCGCGCAGTCCTGAGCAAATAGCCTGAATAACCTCAGGTAGAGCGCGTTATTTTTTCTCTTGGGCGCCGTCAGTCCATTGCGGAACGTGCGCCATATTCGGCAGTCGATGCGCGATGCCCTTATGGCAGTCGATGCAAGTGTAAGTGTGGTTTTCCAGGAAGGTCGAATGGGCCTGCGCCGCGCGGGGGCTTTGGCGGGTGAAGTCCATATATTCGAAACCGTGACAATTGCGGCATTCGAGAGAATTGTTTGCTTTCATGCGCGCCCATTCGCGTTGGGCAAGTTCGAGGCGCTTCGCCTGAAATTTCTCCGGCGTGTCGATCGAGCCGAAGATCTTGCCCCACACTTCTTTGGATGCCTGCATCTTGCGCGCGATTTTGTTGGTCCATTCGTGCGGCACATGGCAATCGGAACATTTGGCGCGCACGCCGCTGCGATTGCTGAAGTGAATGGTGTTTTGCAATTCAGCGTAGACGTTCTCTCGCATCTCGTGGCAGCCGATACAGAAGGTTTCAGTGTTCGTCGCTTCGAGCGCGGTGTTGAAGCCGCCCCAGAAAAAGACGCCGGCCGCGAACGAGATCACGATGATCAGGCCCAGACTGAGTTGCGCAGGAGGGCGGCGCAAGAGGCGCCAATAACGCAAAAGAAAGTTTTTCATTATTGAGGCTTGCGTTGAGCTTTGGTTTTAGCCGCGTCTTGTATGACCGTGTCCACATCCCTGAAAGTGTTCGCGACCAAAGGTTTGTTTTCGGTCTGCTCGACATGACAGGTGGTACAGACGTAACGGCGTGGCGAAATGGTGGCCAGCACATTGCCGTCGCGATCCATGTAATGCGTGACACTGAGCGGAATGGCCTGCGTTTCTTCTACGCGATTGCGGTTATGACAGAACAGGCAGCGATTGGCGTTCTTGTCGATCTGGTAACCCTCGATCTTGTGCGGGATCGTGGGCGGTTGCATGGAGTAGGCGCGCGTGCGACGGATGTCTTTGTTTTCCACCGTCGGCAGGGCGGGCGGACGGGGTTCGTCGGCCAAAGGCGTATTGCCGCGCATGGCGTCCACGTTGCCCGTTGGCGGTGCCGCCAGCGCCGCGAAAGAAACCAACAAGAGGGCGGCTACGGCGCTGTATATCGTCGTTTTCATGGTCGCCCCCTCAGACTTTAATAATCTTGACGGCGCACTTCTTGAAATCCGTTTGCAGCGAGATCGGATCGGTAGCATCCAGCGTCACCTTGTTGATGAGCTGACTGGCATCGAACCAAGGCACGAAAACCAGGCCGCGCGGCATTTTATTTCGCCCGCGTGTTTCCACCCGCGTCTTGATCTCGCCGCGACGGGATGCAACGCGGACTTCGCTGCCACGACGGACACCGAGTTGTTTTGCATCTTCAGGATGCATGTAAACCAGGGCGTTCGGGAACGCGCGATAGAGCTCCGGAACGCGTCGTGTCATTGAGCCTGAATGCCAATGCTCGAGTACGCGCCCTGTCGACAGCCAGTAGGGATATTCCTTGTCGGGCGCTTCGGCGGCCGGTTCGTAGGGCAAGGCGAAGATGTTCGCCTTGCCGTCGGCGTTGCCATAAAACTGGAAACCCGTGCCCGCCTTCACGTAGGGGTCGCTCCCTTCGCGATAGCGCCATTTTGTTTCTTTGCCGTTGACCACGGGCCAGCGCAAGCCGTGCGTCTCGTGATACATGTC
>DATEEW010000027.1:0-17800 GCA_035280965.1 Burkholderiales bacterium | reverse complement strand
GCCCTTGGGGCCTTCATAACGAATCACGATGATATCGCCCGCCTTGATGCCGTTTGCCATGATAGCCGCCATGCAATCAGGCTCACTGTTGAAAACGCGTGCGGGGCCGGTGATGCTAGGGTTTTTCAGGCCGGTGATCTTGGCCACGCAACCTTCGGGGGCGAGATTGCCTTTGAGAATGGCCAAGTGCCCGTGTGGGTAAAGGGGCTTGTTCCAAGGCCGAATGACATCTTGATTCGCGCGCGGCTCGTCCGGCACACTGGCCAATTCCTCGCCGATGGTGCGGCCGGTAATGGTCATACAGTCGCCGTGAAGCAGGCCGTTCTTGAGCAGCATTTTTAGCACCTGGGGCACACCACCCGCGTTGTGGAAATCTACGGCGACATATTTACCCGAGGGTTTGAGGTCGCAAAGCACAGGCACTTTTTCGCGCATGCGTTCAAAGTCGTCGATGGTCCATGCCACTTCGGCCGCGTTGGCGATGGCAAGGAAATGAAGCACCGCATTGGTAGAACCGCCCGTGGCCATAATCAGCGCCACCGCATTTTCAATGGACTTGCGCGTGATGATGTCGCGCGGACGGATGTTCTTGCGGATCGCGTTCACCAATACGCGCGCGGAATCCGCGGCCGAATCCGCCTTTTCCGCATCGGGCGCGGCCATTTGCGAAGAGCCGAGCAAACTCATGCCCAAGGCCTCGAATGAAGATGACATGGTGTTGGCGGTGTACATACCGCCGCACGCGCCCACAGTGGGACAGGCATTTTTTTCGATACCGATAAAATCTTCTTCGCTCATTTTGCCGGCGCTATAGGCGCCGACCGCTTCGAAGGGACTGACGACAGTGAGATCCTGCCCTTTCCATTTGCCTGGCTTGATGGTGCCCGCGTACACATAAATGCCGGGCACGTTGATCCGCGCGAGTGCGATCATCCCGCCCGGCATGTTCTTGTCGCAGCCGCCGCATATCAGCGCGCCGTCCATCGACTGTCCATTGACTGAAGTCTCGATGCAATCGGCAATGACTTCGCGCGAGACGAGCGAATATTTCATGCCTTCGGTCCCCATGCCGATGCCGTCGGTCACGGTCGGCACGCCAAAGACTTGGGGCATCGCACCCGCTTCTTTCAAGGCAACCATGGCGCGATCGACCAGCGGTTGAATGCCTGCATTACAGGGGTTCATGGTGGAATGCCCGTTGGCTACGCCAACGATGGGCTTCTCGAAATCGTTATCGCCGAAACCGACCGCGCGCAGCATGGCGCGATTGGGGGAGCGGGCAACGCCCTGGGTGATGAGTTTGGAACGCCAGTTGTCGGCCATATCGAATCCTTGCGAGCTCCTCGGAGAAGTGCGCACTTTATGCGGCGTGGCTGATACCGTCCAATACATTAGAATGTGTGTTGCCATACTTATTTGGTATCAACCCGGAAGATATTGCGAGAATCCACTTCCTAGTAAACCCCAATGGAACTGCGCCATCTTCGTTATTTCGTCACCCTCGCCGAAACACTGCATTTCGGACGGGCCGCCGCGCGTCTGCATATTTCGCAGCCGCCGTTGACGCGCCAGATTCGCGGACTGGAAGAAGAATTGGGGACGCCGCTATTTCGACGTTCTCGGCAAGGCGTCGCGCTAACCCCGGCCGGTTCTGCGCTCCTGCCCGAAGCGCGTCGCCTCTTACGCGATGCTGAAGCACTACTGGGCGGCGCCGCCCACGCCGCCGGCGGACAGATCGGGAAATTGCGCATCGGTTTCATCAGCACAGCCTCGTACACCGTGTTGCCCGAATTGCTACCCGCTTTCCATCGCGATCATCCCGGTATCAAACTGCAGTTGCAGGAAGCGACCACGGATGTGCAAATCCCCGGTTTGCAGGAAGGCGATTTGGATGTCGGCTTTGTGCTTGCTCCCGTCGTCGATGCGAGCTTGCGATATCAAAGCGTGCATCGCGAACCCTTGATCGCGGCCTTGCCGGCGGGTCGACGCTGGCCCGCGACCATTGCGGTGAGCGCTCTTGCGGGCGAAGCTTTCGTTCTCTTTCCGCGCAAAGTCGGTGTGGGCTTGCACGATCTCATTATCGGGCTGTGTCAGCGCGCAGGTTTCGCGCCGCGCATCGAACAGGAAGCGATCCAAATGCAGACCATCATCAGTCTGGTCGCGGCCGGCATGGGCGTCTCACTGGTGCCGCAGTCTTTGTTGCACATGCGGCGCACTGGTGTGGTATATCGACCGCTACGCGATAAAAGCCCCTTGATCGAAATCGGCTTGGCTTGGCGCGCGAGCGACGATTCACCTGCAGTCGCAGCGTTCGTCGCGGCTGCAAGTCGCACAAAAAACAGGAAATAGAATGCTGGTTCATCCCGACTTCAATCCCAACGCTTTCGAAATCGGCCCCTTCGCCGTGCGCTGGTACGGATTGATGTATCTACTCGGCTTCGCGATCGTTTTTGTGCTGGGTCGCTATCGCATCAGCAAACGTCCCGAGGACGGCATCACGCGAAGCCTGCTCGACGATCTGGTGTTCTACGGCGTGCTTGGTGTCATTCTCGGCGGTCGGCTGGGTTATGTCTTGTTCTACAAACCCGCTTATTACTTGAGCCACCCGCTCGAAGTGTTCGCCGTATGGCAAGGAGGCATGGCATTTCACGGCGGTTTCCTCGGCGTACTCGTCGCCGCCTGGTGGGTCGCGCGCAAATATAAATTGCGCTGGCTGCAGATCACCGATTTTCTCGCGCCGCTGGTGCCCATTGGCTTGGGGGCGGGGCGTTTGGGCAACTTCATCAATGGCGAGTTATGGGGCCGTGTCGCATCCGACACCTTGCCCTGGGCGATGGTATTCCCGGCTGCGGGCACCGATCCGCGTCACCCTTCGCAACTCTATCAACTCGGTCTCGAAGGGCTGTGTCTGTTCGTCATCTTATGGATTTATTCCGCCAAGCCGCGGCCTGTGGGTGCTGTATCAGGTCTGTTTTTAATTGGCTATGGCCTCTTCCGGTTTATCGCGGAATACTTTCGCGAGCCGGACACTTTTCTGGGATTGCTGGCGTTCAATTTCAGCATGGGCCAATGGCTATCGTTGCCCATGGTGCTAATTGGCATCGTCATGCTGGCGATGGCCTATAAGCGCGCAAATAATGCTTAAAATGGAGGCGCGTTCCACTTAGGCGAATGTCCGAGAATGTCCGATTAAGGGGCTGCAGCCCTTAAAATTGCCTCCGGCATAACGCCGCTTACAGCGGCATTAGCCTACGCCGCAATCTGCGACAGGCGCAGATTGTCCCCGCAAATTCAGGGAAGCTCTGATTTGCGGGATAACGTAATCTGAGCTTCCTTAGACGGATCCATGGACGATATCGAACGCGCAATGCTGCAACAGCGGATCATGCAGTTGACGATCGAACACCGCGATCTCGACGATGTGATCAAGCGCCTAACGGAAGAAATGGGTTACGACCGCATTCAATTGCAGCGCATGAAACGCCGCAAGCTGGTGCTGAAGGACCAGATTGCCTGGCTCGAGCGGCAACTTGATCCCGATATTCCCGCCTGATCCTTATTCGTTGCCCTGCACAGCGCCATTGCTTTGCGCGGGCGCGCCCTGCCGCGGCGTTCCGGCCGGCTCCATATACAACACGCTAGGACGCTTGCTGCCGGCCTGCGGGTAGAGCGCCATCAGGTTGTAAACCTCCGCCGGCATTTCGGTCGTGACGCGCAAGCCGAGGCTGCGAGCGGTCTTCACTGTGATGGGGTAATCGTGCGTCCAGCGTCCTTCGGTCAGCACTTTGGCCGTGGCAGCGGCGGTTTCTTTTGAAAGCTGGCCATTGTCTTCCAGAATTTCGCGCACCAAAGTCTGGACTTGAACCTGAGCCTTGCGCGCAATGTCCGCGATAACCAAGGTCTGATCGGAGACCCGCTCGATCGGCTTGCTCTCAACAGCCTTGATGATCGACGCTGCCGGCGCACCGCCGACCTGCGGATCGACCGGTCCCAACACCGCATTCGGATCCATTACGATTTCATCGGCAGCCAGCGAAATCAACGTACCGCCGCTCATCGCGTAGTGCGGCACGAACACGGTCACTTTCGCTTTGTGGTCAACGAGGGCGCGCGCAATTTGTTCGGCGGCAAGTACCAAGCCTCCCGGCGTATGAAGAATGACGTCAATCGGCTGATCGTCGGGTGTGGCGCGAATGGCGCGCAACAACGCTTCGGAGTCTTCGATATTGATCGAACTGGCGACCGGTACGCCGAAAAAGCTGACTTTCTCGTAACGATGAATGAGTGCGATGACACGCGATTTGCGCGCTTCCTGAAATTGCGCGAATGCTTTGGCACGTTGTTGCTGAACCGCGTTCGGCGCCAGAAATTGCACCAGTAACAGATAAATCAGCAATAACCAAAATCCCAGGCGCGCAAAATTCGCGAGAGTATCGATCCAGCTACGACGATGACCATCGGCCATGGTTGCTCCTAAACTTATAGTGCCGTCTTCATGTGACGAATGATGTCATGCTCCTGATGCCGTCGTAAAGCGCGCTTGCTCCGAACCGTCGCCTGGCCTAAAAGAGGCTCCGCTTAAAGTTTATCGATGAATCATATCGCCAGCTTGAAGCGCCGAAGGCGGCGTATTACGTTATCCTCCCTCGTACAGTTGCGCGCACTCGCGATCATCCCCGGTACTTATTCAGGAATTCCCCGATGTAGCGGCCGCGCGCACAACCATCATGAACGCTTACTCCTTTTTCAATCCGGAACCCGCGGCAACCGCCGAGCGAATTTTCATTGAGACCGAAACGGGACTCCGGTACCGCTATGCGGATATGCGGGAAGAAACCGCGCGTATCGCCAATCTGCTGCGGTCCCTTGGTTTGCAGCCGGGTGATCGGGTCGCGGCGCAAGTCGATAAAAGCCCGCAAGCCTTGTTCCTCTATCTCGCATGTCTGCGCGCAGGCTTGTGCTACCTCCCCTTGAATACCGCCTATCAGCGCGATGAGTTGGCATATTTCATCGGCGATGCGGAGCCGGGGTTGATCGTGTGCGCGCCCGAACGCGAGGCCTTATACGCTCAGATATGCCACACGCAATGCTTGAGCCTGAACGCTGAAGGCCGCGGCAGTTTGAGCGATCGAGCGGCAGAACAACCCGACCGATTCGACGATGCTCAAATGGGTCTCGACGATCTGGCGGTGATTCTTTATACCTCGGGCACGACCGGTCGCTCCAAGGGTGCGATGCTGACGCATGGCAACCTCACATCAAACGCGGACACGCTCCGGCGCTATTGGGAAATCGAGGCCGATGATGTATTGCTACATGCATTGCCTTTGTTTCACATCCACGGCTTATTCGTCGCAATTCATCCGTTGATTCTCGCCGGTGCACGCATTTTCTTTCAGTCGAAGTTCGATGCGAGCGCAGTGTTGCGCCGTTTGCCCGATGCAACCTTGCTGATGGGCGTTCCGACTTTTTATGCACGACTGTTGCAAGAGCCGACCCTAACGCGTGAAGCGGTAGAGCATATTCGATTGTTTGTGTCTGGATCCGCACCTCTGTTGCGTGAAACCTTCGACGCTTGGACGCAACGTACCGGCCATACCATCCTCGAACGTTATGGCATGTCCGAATCGGGCATGATCACCTCCAACCCCTACCGCGGCGAACGACGCGGCGGCACTGTAGGCCTCCCTCTGCCCGGCGTCTCGGTACGCATCATGGACGTAAACGGTCGTCCAACAGGAATAGGTAAACCGGGTGCGATTGAAATCAAAGGACCGAATGTGTTCGCCGGTTATTGGCGCATGCCAGAAAAAACACAGGAAGAATTTACTTCGGACGAGTGGTTCAAAACGGGTGACATGGGTCAGTGGGACGCGGATGGATATTTATCCATTGTCGGCCGCGCCAAAGACTTGATCATTACCGGCGGCTATAACGTCTACCCCAAGGAAATTGAACTGGCGCTCGATGCACTGCCGGGCGTTGTCGAGTCTGCTGTGATCGGCTTGCCTCATTCCGACTTAGGTGAAGCGGTCACGGCTATTGCCGTTGTAGTCGACGAAAGGCTCCAAGAAGCCGAACTGATCGCCCAACTTAGGCAGAATATCGCTGCATATAAAGTGCCCAAGCGCATCCACTTCGTCCGCGAACTACCGCGTAACGCAATGGGAAAAGTGCAGAAGAATATGCTGAGAAAACAGTACGGCATCTGAACCGCCGCGTCCGTAAAAACGCTGCCTCCTCAATGCCCTGTGTCGGGCTTGCGATTTGCAACATTGCATTGCAGTACGTACACAGGAGATCACTATGAAGAACACAATCCGCGCGGCGGACGCGATGCGCTTCGCCGCAATTATCTCAGTCACGGCCCTATTCGCCGCGTGCGCGAGTATGGAACCCCCCAAAGAACAAATGGCCGCTAGTCAAACCGCGGTGGAGCAAGCGCGTTTATCGGGGGCGGCCGAGGGGCCTGCGTCCGCCGAGTACAACGCGGCGCGCGCCAAACTCGATCGTGCTCAAGCCGCGTTTCAGGCTGAAGACTATGTGCTTGCGGGCCGCCTCGCGCGCGAAGCGGAAGTCGATGCGCAGCTTGCCCAGGCACGCGCGACTTCGAGCAAATCGCTGCAAGCGCTCGCCGAAGTGCAAGCCGGCACACGTGCCTTGCGCGAAGAAATGTATCGCAGCGGCTCGCCCGCAGCGGTACCCACAACGAACGTTCGCTAAGGAGGCATCATGAAAAAGCCGATCTATGCGAGCCTGGTTCTCGCTTCCGCGCTAGCTGCCGCAGGATGTCAAACCACACCGCCAAAAGTTGAAGCCTTGGAAAGCGCAAATCAGGCCTACAACGCTGCAAGTTCAGACCCCCGCGTCAACAAGTATGCGGCCGTCGAATTGGGCCGCGCTCGCGAAGCCTTGATCCTGGCGGATAGCGAATGGCGCGATAGTGGAGATAGCGTTGCGACGAATCATTTGGCTTACCTGGCCCGTCAACGCGCCACCATCGCCACTGAGGTGGCGACTCAGCGCGATGCCGACGAGCAAATCAAAATGGCCGGCGCTCAACGCAATCAAGCGCAATTGCAAGCGCGTACCGTCGAGGCCGACAGCGCAAAACGCGAAGCACAAAGCGCTAACCAACGCGCTGCTCAACTCGAAGGCGCTTTGCTTGCCATGGAAGCAACGAAAGGCGACCGCGGTTTGGTGTTGACCTTGCAGGATGTGGTGTTTGACACCGGTAGCGCCATATTGAAACCCGGCGCTCTGCGCACTATGGATCGCCTCGCCGAACTATTGCGTGGCAATCCAGAGCGCAGAGTACAGATCGAGGGGTTCACCGACAGCCAAGGCAGCGACAGCTATAACCTTGAACTGGCGGAGCGTCGCGCGTCCGCGGTACGCACCGCGTTAATTGCGCGCGGCGTGCCCTCCGATCGCGTCGTCATCCAAGCCTACGGTGAAGCTTTTCCGGTCGCCAGCAATGACAATGCTGCAGGTCGGCAACTCAATCGTCGCGTGGAAATTGTGTTCTCCGACGAACAAGGCCGGGTCGCCACTCGAAGCGGCATGAGCGGCGCCGTCGGTTCGCAACCGCGTTAGTAGTTAACAAATAGCCGTGCCCACTGGGCGCGGCTATTTTCGTCCCAACTAGAAGCGATGTATCGCGTGGAAGGAGTTGCCGCGACCGCGCGGCCACACACACATCCCCGTAGGGTAGCGAGGTGTTCGTTTTCCCAATTGCCTTCGAGGGAAGCGCTAGGCGGAGGGAAATCGTCCGTGCTCGCCATGACGCATGAGCATAGCGGGATGAAGATCAGTAATTGAATTGCATCCTAACTGGCCCATCCCCCTGTCGATTTCACGTTTGAGAATATCGATCGCATGTGCAGCGCCGGCTTCACCGCCGGCGGCGAGTCCATAGAGCGTTGCCGCGCCGACCATAACGCCGTGCGCACCGAGCGCCAATGCTTTCAATACATCAGTACCGCGTCTGAATCCACCATCGATCAAAATCGTCGTCCGATCGCGGACCGCGTGCGCAATGGATGGCAATACGTCCATGCCGGACACGCAGCCATCCAACTGTCGACCACCGTGATTGGTGAGAACAATACCGTCGCAGCCCAGATCCACAGCGCGGCGCGCATCGGCCGCATTCAATACGCCTTTGATCAGCAGCTTGCGCGGCCATTCCTTGCGCAACCACGCCAAATCGTCCCAAGTGATTTCCGGTTGCAACAGCCGCGGTAAATAGGCCACTCCCGCGCGCGCGGTCTGCGCTTCGGGCGGCATGAAGTCGGCGATGTTTTCAAAGCGTGGAACACCGGGCATCACTACATCCCAGACCCACCGTGGATGACGTACAACGTCGATAAAATTTCTCAAGGTCAAATAACCGGGTTGCCGGTAGTTACGCCGGTCCCATTCTCTGAATCCGAACACATTCGCATCAGTAGTAAAGAGGAGCGCTTCATAACCGGCGCGTTCGGCCCGTTGCATGATGTCGCCCGCGATGGCGCGATCCGTCATGATGTAAAGCTGCATCCATAGACGACCGCCCGCCTGCTCGGGCAATTCCTGCAGGCGAATATTCGACATGGTGCTTAGTGTGAACGGGATTTCGGCTGCCGCCGCAGCACGCGCCAGCGCAACATCGCCCCGCCGACACAACATTCCGTTCAAGGCCGTTGGCGCGATAATCAGCGGCGAACTGGATTCTCGACCGAATAGATTAATGTGCTGATTGCGAGCGCTCGTATGCACCAGGGTGTTGGGCATAAAACGCCAGGACTCGAATACCGACCGATTCCAGCGCAAGGTCACTTCATCCTCGGCGCCACACTCCACATATTCGTACGCAAAATGCGGAACCCGCCGCCGCGCGATCCCTCGCAGTTCTTCGATGGAAAGCGCTCGACGGAAATCACCGCCCGCATAAAATTTGCGTTCCAAAGCCATCGTGGTTCCTTAAAGCGGTGCGCTTCGCACCGCCTTTGAAGGTTGCGGGGCGTTCTCAATCACGGATTCGACGCCTTCGATTTCGCGAAATACGCCAGCCTGAACAAAAGCGGTGCCGAATAAACAATGCTTAATTTCTATGCGGATGCTGAAGTGCGACGGTCCTTCATTTTGATGACATAGGAAGGTTTTCCCCGGCGTGAACAATCCAGGCATAGGAATCCGCCAGCCAAAGAGTTCCCAAAAATAGCCGTCACTGGTGAAGTGCAGATTGCCATCGCGAACGCACAATAACAATTTCATTCCAAGACCCATACCCACGTACTCCAACACTTCGCCCTTTTCACTTTCGCGCATACAGGAAGTGAATTGAATCGGCTTCCGCCCATTCAGTCGATAAATGCGCTGTTTAAAAATCGCCGGTGAATCTAGTTTGGAATAGACCTGGATATCTACGGGAAAATCCGCGTCGTTGAAGGGAATCAGAGCACCTTGGATTAGCGGACGCGTGAGATACCCCAGCACCATTCCGAACAGCGAACACTTCAATTCACTTAAGGAGCCGGTGTAAAAAAGCGGTTTGCCGACCGAGGGATTTTTATCGAAGCGTCGCTGAATATCTGGATGGAGTTTTTTCCATTCCGCGCCGAGTATTTTTTTGAACAATTCGCCTTCGGACGGACCAGTGGCCTGCGACATGACGATTTTCCTTATGTTGGACGTTCAATGCACCGAAGCTTGAAAGAATAAGACGATGGTTGGAGTTGGGCCGGAGCAAGCCATGAACGTCAGCCCAAGTGGGTCAAGGCCCTTCTACCTTGAACCCTTTGGCGCGCAGCAATGTCACCAGGCTGTCGCGACCGACGAGGTGCGCGACGCCGACCACGATGAGATGCGTGCCCTCTTCTTTGAGCATGCGCTCGACTTGCGGAAGCCATTTGTCGTTACGATCCTTCAGCACTCGCGCCCGCACATCCGGATACGGGTCCATGCTGGAATTGATAAGCTTGTCGAGTTGCATCGCGTCTCCGCGTCGATACGCGGTCATCATGTCATTCATCATAGTCGGAAGTTCCCGTGCCTGCGTGAGCGTCGCCAATAGCAATTCGTTTTCTTGCTCGCGCGTCAACTCGGAAAGCATTTTGATCTGAACTTCCAGCGCCTCTAGAGCGCCCATTTTTTTCTTGTTCGCCACCGCCCAGTTGTAAACCTGCAGATCCACGCCGTTGTTCGGGTCGAAGCCGAGCTTGGTAATACTCTGGAGACTGAGAAGCATCGCGACGAACCAGGGCCGCATATTTGAGAGTGATTCGACTGGAAGCCCTAGATCCCCGGAGGTGCGTTCCAATTCCGCATAGGTCGTGGTCGGTATGACGGATTTCAACGTTTGCCCGTTGGGAAGCAGAGCATGTCGAGTGATCAGCGGGTCCAATACATCCGGATTCTGTGCCTGCGCCAAATCGGTTTCGAATACGACGAGGCGCGCGTCGCGCAACGCCCGATCCACCGCAGGCGAGCGCCATTCGACTTCCGGCCGCATAACATGAATAGAACCCAGTAGATAGACTGTGCCTTGTGCGCCCTGCACCTTCCACAAAGCGGGCGTATCGCGTTGCACCAGATCTTTTGCAATGGCAGGCGCGAGCCCCGCCCACATGAGAAACGCGCACAGCCATAACAACACGCTTGGCTGTTTCAACATTGAATTCATGCGATCTCCGTTAGCCCGCCGTGGCCGCTTAGTTCAACACTTTATCCTTTGCACAGTCCGGAACAATGAGTTTGTCCGACGGACTGTGGCATTCCTCGTAGGATTCTGGCAACGCCGGCACTGTCTTCTTATGCCCGACGTCCAAACTGAAGCGCGCGATCGTTTTAGTCGTGCAGGTTTCTACCGCTGTGCCGGGTTCGGGCGCAGCGCTGGCACAAGAGCGGGAGAAAAGGACAAAATGGCATTTGCCGCTTGGACTCTGAACGCATTCGTATTCGACGAAGTTATCCGCCGGATTCGCATGTGTTCTTTCGCCGCGACTTTTTACGACGATGGGTTCACAGCCGGACAGCGCAAGGAGTGTGACAAGTCCGGCGCACGCAATTTTGTATCTAGCCATTGTGACGATCTCCTCAAGACGCAGGCTTATTGTGCCGTGTGTTGAGGGCGATCGTCACGTTCAATTCGTACGAGGTCACCTGAATCTATTTTCTCCGCAAAGCTGCGCAAAGCATCAATGTAATCGGGAAAAGCCGAAATCGTATTGTGATCCGCGCCAAGAATCGTTTGCATCTTCGCCACGTCCCCTGAAAAACTGCGCAGCAAAAGCTCCGTGCTCGCGCGCGGAATGATTTCATCGTGCTCCGCCGCGAGCAGCAGTGTTGGCGTTTTCACTTGCGGTGCATAACGCCAGGTTTCGTACTTGTCGCGTAACAGCCATCGCACCGGCCAATGCGGAAAGGCTTCGGCGCCTATATCCACCAGACTGTAGTAAGGCGTAACCAGTACCAAACCGGATACCGGACGCTCGCTCGCGATTTTGATCGCGACGCCGGAACCAAGGCTACGACCCATAACCGTGATGTGCGAATGCATCGGTCGCACGGCGTCGAAAAGCGCTATCGCGTCGCGTTTAAGTGATGTCTCCGTGGGAGCGCCGCCACTATCGCCATAACCCCTGTAATGCATGAGGTAGAGCGCGTGATCGGGAAAGGCCTTTTCCAGCTCAGCGAGACTGAGCGTCACATCTTCGGCGTTGCCGCCAAAGTAAAGCAGTGCTTTATCGCTTTGGCGTGTGCGGGTTGTGACGAAGACATCGACCCCATCGATCGACAGTTTCATGGTTGGCGCCGAGGTGTTGCTGCGGGGCTGCGGGAAATAGATCATCGAGCGCTGACTAAAGAACAACCAGGCGCAGAGGGCCAAATAGCCGGTTGCCGCCAATGCGATCAATGTGAGGAGGAGACGTGTCATTAACCAAGCACTAACGCGTCTGTCGCGCGTAACTTACGGTCAACATTTCCCATTGATGACCTTCGGGTTCATTCCAATACACGCCGCAACCGCCGAACTGCGTATCGATTTTCATGTCTTCCGGGCCGCGTACCGTGCTGCGATATTTGATGCCGGCTCGTTTCAATCGTTCCAGAATGGCGTCGAATTCTTCTTGGGCGACGCGAAAGCAATAATGATGAACAGGAAAGGCTTCATCGGTTTGAATGAAGTCCAGCGTCAATCCTTCATTGATGTAAACCGGTGAAAAAGGACCGATTCCGCTCGTCGCCCAAGGAACGCCTAAAAGCGCCCCAAGCTGTTTCGCCGCAGCAACCTGATCCTTGCAAGGAACGATGAAATGATCCAGCTCGATAAGCATCGCGTCCCCTTTATCGGCACGACTCGCCGAGTCGGCGACTACTGTGCCGTCAACTTAGCCGTCAGCACCAAAACCAGAATCGTTAAGATCAAAGATACGCACTTCCAGAAAACGAGCGGGTTGCGCTCGATCAATGGCGGACGGTTCTTTGCCAGAAACTCACTGTTCGGATGACGCAGATCGTAAATGAATTCCGAGACCTCCTGGTAGCGCTTGAGCGGATCCACATGCAGCGCCTTGCGCAGTGCGCCATCGAGCCAAACGGGAATCTCGCGATCCTCGTCGAGCACGGAGCGATATTTCAGTTTTTTCTGCGCCGCCTTGGTTCTGGATTGGGCCACCTGGGTGCCGTAGGGAAACTTGCCCGAAAGCATTTGATAGGTAATCACCCCTAGCGAATAGAGATCCGAGCGCGATGATGCAGCCTCGCCGAGAAAGTATTCCGGCGCAGTGTATTGCGCAGTACCCAGAATCTGCTCGACCTCAAGCGCGGTTTCCATCAACCCCGACACTCGGGTGGAACCGAAATCGATGATTTTTACCGTGCCGGTGGTGTCGATCATGATGTTGTTCGGCCGCAAGTCCTGATGCAGGATTTCGAAGCGATGGAAGGCAAGCAAACCCTTGCCGATTTGTTCGACGATGCCGCGCACCGTTTCCACATCCGGCTTTGGGTTGTCAATCATCCATTGCGCGAGGGTCTGTCCTTCGATGAACTCCATCACCACGTATAAGTAATTGCGTTTGCGCGTCTGCGAGCATGGTTTGAGCACATGCGCGCTGTTGATGCGGCGCGCGACCCACTCTTCCATCAACATGCGTTCGAGATACGCAGGGTCGCCTTGCAGATCGATGGAAGGCGTTTTGATGGTCACCAGCGCATCGGTATCGAGATCCACAGCAAGATAAATGTGGCTGCGGTTGCTGCCATGTATTTCTCTGACGATCCTGTAACCGTCGAAAATCGCTCTCGCGTCCAAGAGGGGCGGCAACGGCAACGCCGACAACTGCTGAAACGCTTCCGTCGCTTCGGCGCCGGGCAGTTGATCGATACGGACGATCTGCGCGGTCAGGTTGTCGGTACTGCCTCGGCGATAGGCTTCTTCGACAACCACCTTAGCCGCGGCGTCCAAACCATCAGCATGCGTAGCGATGGCGTTGGCAACGAAGCGCCCATCGGTGTACTCATATACTCCATCGGTCGCAAGCAGAAACAAATCGCCCGCTTCGACCGGATGCGACTGGTAGTCGATTTCCAATTGCGAGTTGATTCCCAATGCCCGTCCCAGATAACTCTGTTCCTGAGAAATGAAAATCCGATGATCGTTGGTGAGTTGTTCCAGGGCGTTGCCGCGCACGCGGTAAATCCGCGTATCGCCGATATGAAAAAGGTGCACTGTGGCGGACTTGATGACCATCGCACTGAAGGTGCAGACGTAGCCGCGATCTTTGTCGTAGCGATACTGACTATGTCGGGTTTGCGAATGCAGCCATGAATTGGCCGCGATCAACACGCGCTGCGCGGAGGTTTTGACCGACCATGCCTCTGAAGTGCAGTAGTAATCTTCGAGAAAGTTTTTTACCGCGGACGCACTGGCGATCTGACTCACGTCGCTGCTGCTGATGCCGTCGGCCAGCGCGATCGCCACGCCCTTGGTGCGCAGTTGCCGCTCTTTGGGAACGAGTGCGCCGTGGAAATCCTGATTGATTTCCTTACGCCCTTTGTCGGAATACTGCCCGATCGATACTTGCAGTTCGCTCATGGCGCAATGATAGAGGCCTCCGCCTTTCCCTGTAAGCGGAGGCCTCCGGGTCGATTACGCGAGCGTGCGCTTCGGCGCAGTCTTCACATGCGTGGCATACAGCGTCAGGCCGGTGAAGAGAAGGCCACCGACCAGATTACCGACAACGGTCGGGATCTCGTTCCAGAGCAGGTAGTCCGCAATGGAGAAGTCGCCGCCCATCATCAAACCCGAGGGGAACAGGAACATGTTGACGATGGAATGCTCAAAGGTCATGTAGAAAAACACCATGATCGGCATCCACATTGCGATCACCTTGCCGCTGACATGCGTGGAAACCATCGCGCCCACCACGCCGGCGGACACCATCCAGTTGCACAGCGCGCCGCGGATGAAGAGCGTGAGCATGCCCGCGGCACCGTGGTCCTTGTAGCCGACCGTGCGGGATTCGCCGATTTTGCCCAGCGCCTGACCTACCGCGTTGGGCGCTTCGGTAAAGCCGTAGGTGCATATGATGGATATAAGCAAGGCGACAGTGAACGCGCCGAGGAAATTGCCAACGAAGACGAGGCCCCAGTTACGCAAAATGCCATTGATGGTGACGCCGGGGCGCTTATCCAACCAGGCTAGCGGGCACAGCACAAACACCCCTGTCAGCAAGTCGAAGCCAAATATATACAGCATGCAGAAACCCACTGGGAACAGCACTGCGCCAAGAAGCGGCTGTCCCGTGTTCACCGTAACGGTCACCGCGAATGCCGCAGCGAGCGTGAGCAAGGCGCCGGCCATATAGGCCCGAATCACGGTATCGCGGGTGGACATATGGATTTTGGATTCGCCCGCGTCCACCATTTTGGTGACGAATTCCGATGGAGCTAAGTAAGACATGACTTCTATTCCCCCTGGTCTGTAATTAGAAGTAGCGCTGGATCCATGCCTCGAAATGGAGCACAGCGCTCTGCGAACCATTGGTCCGTGCACCAATATACGGGGCTCGCAACGCAGCACACAATGGCCGCACTTTTTAAGTGCGCGAAAAGTGGAAACGCACCGAGACGGAGCAGGCAACTCAAGGGGCGAGAGAGACCCGAATTGACGTTCGGTTGAGGGATTTACTTCGTCTGCCTGAGGCTGCCCGATGCCCGTAGGGCCTCGAGTTCCCTGTTGAGCCATGTCTGGCTCACTATAGGCGCAGCACCCCCGCATTTCACCGAGTACGGCTTGCCGGAGGAACTGCTTTTCGATGCGGCCAGCGCAATGAACTGCTCGGTGCTTTGAACGGCGTCCTTGTCTTCGAGATATTCCAATTTACGTAGCAGATGCGTTTTCGCCTCCGCCGCGTTATGCCAAGTGCCGTTACGGTTGAACTGACAACCGGAGCTTTCCAGCTTGTCCAATAAGGCATCAATCTCTGCCCGAGTGGTCGCAGGTGCGGGGGCGGCGAGTGCCGTAAACGCAACGATTGATGCAATCGTGAATGTCACATGTATCAAGACGTGCGCTGACTTCATAGATGTCGATAGAACTCGGGGGCGCTTCCCCGATCATTCATCCCGTCAACATAAACGATGGGGATCTTCGATAGTTCCTCTTCCGAAACGCCTTCGAGACAGCCCAGGTTGACGCCATACATTTTGCCGATCGGCGTTTCATTGCCAACGCCGAAGCAACGCACGCCGCAATGCTTGCAAAAATAATGTTGATTCTTCTTGGTGTTGAACAAGTACTGGGTCAATGCCGATTCGCCGGACAACAAGCGAAAGGCCTCCGGCTTAGTCACTGCAGCCCAGATGCGACTGCGCCGGCAGATGGAACAGTTGCAACGATACGAAGGTTGCGTGAGATCGAGATCCGCCTCGAAGGTCACCGCGCCGCAATGGCAACTGCCGCGATAGGTTTTGAGCATCGGCTTACCTCAACTCGTTGTGCTCGATACTGAGTCAACGAGAATCACAAGCTCTCAAGGGAGCAGTTCTGCAACAAGAGCCTCGATTTTCCCCTCTACGCGACCATGTTTCTCCGGGCTGGCATAGGGCGCATCGTAGGTCGCTTTCCCGATCTCTTTTCCATTGCTGTAGATCGTGAGTTGAGCTGTCGCGAGATAGGTCCCCCAGTGAAAGCCGTAGCTGGCCTCATATGTAGATGTTGTTGGGCAGGCCGAATTGGTATTGACGATCTTTGTTTCGTAGCCTTTGGCTCGTACTTGACGCTCATAAGCATCACGGAAATCAACTCTTACCGCTGGGTTATCAATGATGCAGACGGTCTTGTCAGAAATGCTGGCGGCTTTCATGACCTGCGTAGAGACGCATCCTGAAAGAACGAGAGAGAGCGCGATAACAATTAGAATGGGTTTCATATTATTGTTTGGTGGTTAGTAAACGATGGGATACCGAGAGGCAACAGTACGCACTTTGGTTACGCCTAGCTGTTGAATTCACCGGCCGGGCAAGCGCAGCTTGCACCGGGCCGGTGGAGTGCATTGTTGAGCGACAGTTCCCGCGGCAACTATGCTTTCACCATGACTATTTCGATTTTTTCTTCTTTGCGTCGTCTTTGTCTTCTTTTTTCTCTTTCTGCGCGTCGTCTTTGTCTTCTTTTTTCTCAGAATTTTTTTCGGCCCGGTCAGAGGCTACCTCTGATTTATTGTCGTCTCCTTTGCTTTTTGAGTCCTTCTTATCCTTATCCGACGCTGCGTAAACGCCGCTGGCAAGCGACATAGCGATGGCGGTTGCAATACATAAGAATTTTTTCATCGGTGTCTCCTTTGTGCTTCATAACAACTCGTTGCCGCCCTTATTACTTACAAACTGAGCTCCTAAACGAGTAACAAAAAGCGTCACTCAGCGCCTAAAGGTAAATTGTTTTTTGTTTGAATCAGCGCACAAGCCAATGTAGTACTTCTGAAAAGGCTGCGCAATAAGCGGCGTTGCGCGAATGCGCACTGCCGGAGCGAGCACCTTGCTCGGGTTCGCTGCCGCCCGCGAGTCGGATACCGCCGAAGCGCGAAGCATGGAGGGAACCAACAAGCCCAGCTTGTTGGGTTCCATGAAACGTGCGGTTAAGTCTTGTCCCTGGCAGAGACGCTAACGGATGGGAACGATGTCCCAAAGGATGGCGGTGTTGCTCTCCCTACAGCTTCAGCCTGATCACCCAACGGCGTGACAGATCGGTGTCGCAGTTGAATTGAAGCGCCGTCACGTTATTACTGGTGCTCACACCACCGGCAATCGTCAGACACTTATTGGTCTGCACATTTCTGATCTGATGGATGCCGCTGCCGGTCACGTCACTGATCCTCCAGGTGCGCGACGGATGGCTGTCGCAGTCAAACTGAAGCGCCGTCACGTTGTTCTCGGTGCTCACGCCTCCGGCGATCGTCAAGCACTTCCCCGTCTGCACGTTTTTGATCTGATAAATGTTGCCGCCGTTCATTTCTCTCAGTATCCATCTGCGCGACGGATCGCTGTCGCAGTCGAACTGCACGGATTCGACGTTGTTGTCGGTGCTCACGCCCCCGGCAATCGTCAGGCACTTGCCGGTCTTGGCGTTGACGAGCATCACCTCGCTGCCAATTTGATCGGCAAGGGCGGGCTGCGGCAGCGCGACCGTGAAAGCCACAACAAAAGCGGCGGCGCACATTCACGTTGGGTTCGAGGTGGGGCTGTTCATCGTCCAGGGGCGGGTGTTGCACAAGTTCGGCGCGGGGTTGCGCGAGAGCCTTGAGAACGGCGCCGG
>DATEEW010000026.1:0-5027 GCA_035280965.1 Burkholderiales bacterium | reverse complement strand
CAAGGCGCGCCCCACGCGTCTTCGACAATGATGGGTGTCGCGCCGCATCGCTCGACGTTTTCGATCATGCGGCCGCCGAATACGCCATTGCGCATAACAATGACCTTATCGCCCGGCGAGACCATATTGACGAAACAGTATTCCATGCCCACCGATCCAGGGCCGGAAATAGGGAAGGTCAAGGAATTCTTGGTCTGAAAGGCATAGCGCAACAACGATTTCAGCTCTTCCATCATTTCGACGAAAACCGGATCGAGATATCCGATCGTGGGCAAGCCCATCGCCGCCATGACGCGCGGGTTGATTTCCGAAGGCCCCGGCCCGAGCAGCGTGCGTTGCGGTGGATGAAATGACTGGATGCGTTTGGCCGGGGAGTAGGGATTCATGGAGTCACTTCCTACGAACGTAGGTCCGAATTGATTTTCTTCATCGCCGCGCGATTTGACGCGGATCGGTTTGCGCGCATTGGCTTCGTTGAGAACTTCGACCGCGGCGATTTGCCCCTCGGTCAGACGTTCGATTTCCATCGCCCAACGAGAAGGCACGTATCCCGACTTCACCCAATTGTTGACCACGGCGCGGTCGAGTTTCAACCGCCGGGCAACTTCAGCCTGGCTGCCGAATAACGCTACGAGCCGATCGGCGCAGTTCATTTAATAGAAAAGGGGGTGGCGGGGAAGGTCATTAGTTTGCCGCATCAAGTTAAGTTTGACAACTTAACACTGACGGCCCTACGCCATCATTTCAATGAAAACAAGGGGATAACACCCTGCTCCGGTTCGTCCGGTCCCGCATCGATCGCCAAATCCCCGTCTGCGGACGGAATTCCCGTAGCTTTAACCCCCGCGAAATCGAAAAGCGCACGATCGAGCAAATGAGAGCCGCGAACATTCGAAAGACTGCGAAAAATAGTTTCGACTCGACCGGGAAAACGTTTGTCCCAATCACGCAGCATCGCTTTGACTTGTTTGCGCTGCAGGTTTTCTTGCGAACCGCATAAGTCGCAGGGAATGATCGGAAATTCTTTTGCCTCCGCATACGCCGCAAGGTCCTCCTCCTGCGCATAAGCGAGCGGTCTGATGACGACGTGATGGCCGTCGTCCGAAACCAACTTAGGCGGCATGGCTTTCAATTTGCCGCCGAAAAAGAGGTTGAGGAAAAAGGTTTCCAGAATGTCGTCGCGGTGATGACCTAGGGCGATCTTTGTCGCCCCCAGTTCTTTTGCGACGCGATAGAGAACGCCGCGCCGCAAACGCGAGCACAGCGAACACATCGTCTTCCCTTCGGGAATGATCCGCTTGACGATGCTGTAGGTATCCTGAACTTCAATGTGAAAGGGAACCTCGATAGACCGCAGGTAATTCGGCAGCACGTCTTCGGGAAAGCCCGGATGCCGCTGGTCGAGATTGACTGCGACGATCCCGAAGTCCAAAGGTGCGTGCTCACGCAAGCGCAACAGAATATCGAGCAGGCCGTAGCTATCCTTGCCGCCCGATAAGCACACCATGACGCGGTCGCCCGCGTGAATCATGTCGTAGTCCGCTATTGCTTGACCGACGAGTCGCCGCAAGCGTTTCTGTAATTTGTTTGCTTCGTAGGCTTCCTTGCGCTCACGCTGCAAGCCGGCTTTGAATTCGGGTGCGTTCATATGTTCACGCTACGCCCACCGTCGACGGCAAGCACCTGTCCTGTGATGTAGGGCGCATCGCCCACTAGATAATGCACAGCTGAAGCAACATCCTCCGCCTCGCCGGCCCGCTTGAGCAAGGTATGTGAAACGATGCGCTGGCGCGTCAATTCGTCGAAATCCGCATTGTCCGGCCATAACACCGGGCCGGGCGCGATAGCGTTCACCCGCACATCCGGGCCCAGTTCCCGCGCCAATGATTTCGTCAGACCGACCAGTCCGGCCTTGGCGACACTGTAGACAACGTAGTTTTTCAGTGGTCGATCCGCATGAATGTCAGCAATATTGATAATGCAGCCGTTGTGTTTTCTTAAATGCGGCGCGGCGGCTTGCGACAAAAACAAAGGGGCACGCAAATTGATCCCCATTAGATCATCCCATTGCGCCACCTCGATATTGCCCAGGGGCGTGGGGTAAAAATTCGACGCGTTGTTGATCAACACATCGAGGCGTCCGAAACGTGCCACGACGCATTTCACCAATTCCGCCAATTCAGCCGCGTTCGCCAAATCGGCCTGTACCGTGGCTGCCGAATCAGCCCGCAAGCTGTTCAGCTCCACCTGCAGGCTCTGCGCTTCGGCTTTCGACGCGTTGTAGTGAAGCATGAGGTTCGCACCCGCCCCATGCAATCGACGCGCGATCGCCGCGCCAACCCGCTTGGCGCTACCGGTAATGAGCACGACTTTATCGTTCAAGGGCAGGGTCATCGCTTCGGAAATTTCGCGTCCAGTTGCGGATTCTACCGGAGGCGAGCACCATCGCCGCACTATGGAATGGCCTCAACCGTCTCCCGACGCATTGGCGCATAGCGCCGCTCTCTCAGCCCACATCCGTAACCACATCGTAGAAAGTGGCGGCTGGATTCCCTTCGCCGAATATATGGAAATGGCCCTATATGCCCCGGAATTGGGCTATTACACGGCCGGAAGCCGCAAACTCGGCCCGGAGGGCGACTTCACCACCGCCCCTGAACTCAGCCCTCTTTTCGGGCAATGCATCGCGCAGCAGGCGAAGGTGCTCATCGAAGACGGCTTGCCCGACATTCTGGAAGTCGGCGCGGGCAGTGGCGTGCTGGCGGCAGGGATCCTGGAAGAACTTGAATGCCAGGACGCTTTGCCGGACCACTATTTCATTCTGGAGTTGTCGCCCGAATTGCGGGCACGCGAGCGCGATACGCTCGCGGCGCGCGTGCCGCATCTGCTGGAACGAGTTGTCTGGCTCAATCAATTGCCGCCCGCTTTCAGCGGTTTGGTCCTCGGAAACGAAGTTCTCGACGCGATGCCGACGGAAATTGTTCGCCGCTCGTCGTCGGGCTACGAGCAGGGTGGCGTGAACGAGCAACTGCAATGGGCTTTTCGACCCGCGCTAGGCGAACTTCTGGAGACCGCTCGAGCGCTCGACCTTCCGACCGACTACCAAACAGAAATCTCTCTGGTCAGAAAAGCCTTTATCGCTACGCTGGCGCAAATGCTCGAACGCGGCGTGCTGCTTTTCATCGACTACGGTTTTCCATCCCGCGAGTTTTATCACCCGCAGCGCAATCAAGGCACTTTGATGTGCCATTACCGCCATCGCGCGCACGACGATCCCTTTTATGCGCCGGGCTTGCAGGACATCACCGCACACGTCGATTTCAGCGCTGTCGCGCAAGTTGCGCATGACGCGGATGCCGCGTTGATGGGTTACACCACCCAAGCGCAGTTTCTGATCAACTGCGGCATCACCGATCTCTTGATGCGTGTCTCGCCTGCGGACACCGCGCGCTACTTGCCACTCGCGTCCGCCGCGAACAAGCTGTTGTCGCCCGCTGAAATGGGCGAACTGTTCAAAGCGATTGCTTTAGGAAAAGGGGTTGGCGCGCCATTGCTGGGCTTTAAAAGCGGGGATCGGAGTCAGACGCTATGAGCCGCAGCGCATTCCGACGCTGAGGCTTGGTGAAGGTTTTTACGACTCCAAAGGGGCGCCAGGCTTACTCACCAGAATATCTTCCATGATGAGGTATTGCAGGTCGCAGCCGTAGAACATATCCAGGGCATCTTTGGGCGAGCAGATCATCGGCTCGCCGCGACGATTCAACGATGTGTTGAGGCACACGCCGTTGCCGGTCAGCTTTTCCAACTCCAAGAGCAGATCGTAATAACGCGGATTGAACTCACGCTGTACGACTTGTGCGCGCGCAGTACCGTCTTCATGCACGACTTCGGGCACGCGGGTTTTCCATTCTTCAGCTACCGGAAACGTGAACGTCATGAATGGTGCAGGATGCGTCGAATTGAGCATCTTCGGCGCGACCGTATCGAGCATCGAGGGGCAAAAAGGCCGCCAACGTTCGCGGAATTTGATTTGCTCGTTGATACTGTCCGCTACGCCGCGTATCGAAGGACAGCCGACGATAGAGCGGGCACCCAATGCGCGCGGCCCAAATTCCATGCGACCTTGAAACCACGCGACGGGATGACCGTCCACCAATATGCTTGCGATACGCTGCGGGATATTATCGATTGTTATCCATTGCGGCTTGGCCTCGTGTTGCTGGCAGGCTGCAATACATTCTTCGTTGCTGTAGCGCGGGCCGAGATAGACGTGCTGCATCTTTTCGACTTTCACGCCACGTTTTTCGGTGGACCATGCTGCCGCGCCCAAGGCTGTACCCGAATCGCCCGATGCCGGCTGCACGAACAATTCTTTGACGCCTGGGTAAGCGATAATGTACTGGTTGAGTTTCACATTAAGCGCACTACCACCCGCAAACACCAGCTTGCCTGTTTCGCGAATCGTGTCGCCCAGGTAGTACTCCATCATTTGCAGCGACAGCTTTTCGAATAGCGCCTGGATACTCGCGGCGTAATGAATGTATGGATCGTCCGCGATATCGCCTTCGCGCTTTGGCCCGAGCCATTCGATGAGTTTGGGCGAAAAATAATAGCCCTTCCCATCTTGCTTATAGCGCCGCAATCCCGTGACGTTCACCAGTTCGGTATCGACAATCAGTTCGCCGTTTTCGAAACGCGCTAGCCGCGAAAAATCGTATTTGCTCGCATCGCCGTAAGGCGCCATGCCCATGACTTTGTATTCGCCATCGAGCATTTCGAAACCGAGATACTCCGTGAGCGCGCCGTATAGCCCACCCAAGGAATCGGGGTCGTAGAACTGTTTGAGCGTGCGGATCTTGCCGTTCTCGCCGACGCCGAAAAAGGTGGTCGCATATTCGCCCTTGCCGTCGATGCCGAGAATCGCCGTCTTTTCTTTGAAACCGCTGCAGTAATAAGCGCTGGCGGCGTGCGTCAAATGGTGTTCGACGGAGTCCAGTTCCACGCGCTGAGGATCGATGCCAATCTCG
>DATEEW010000025.1:0-8986 GCA_035280965.1 Burkholderiales bacterium | reverse complement strand
GGATCTGCCTGCGGGCACGGAGATGGTGATGCCGGGGGACAACGTGGCGATCACGGTGACGCTGATTGCGCCGATCGCGATGGAAGACGGACTGCGCTTTGCGATTCGCGAAGGCGGCCGCACCGTCGGTGCCGGCGTCGTCACGAAGATCCTCGAGTAAAGGCAACGTAGGTTTAAGGGGCGGGCGAAAGCCCGTCGGTTCGGGATTTATTGAGTTGGCGCGGCGGAAGCGAGAAAATGTTTCTGCCGCACAGCAGGCCAATAGCTCAACTGGCAGAGCGTCGGTCTCCAAAACCGAAGGTTGGGGGTTCGATTCCCTCTTGGCCTGCCACTAAATCCCGGTATTGATAGGTTTTTGAGGTCGCGGCCCCGAGAGGGGTCGAGCAGGGCGAAAACGCTTCATGGCGGACAAAATCAAAATAGCCTTTGCGGGCCTCCTGTTACTCGCAGGTCTCGTAGGCTTTTATTACTTCAACACCCAGCCGGGTGTGCTGCGTGCGGGCATGGTGGGTGCGGGATTGGTCGCCGCAGCGATTGTGGCTTCGCTTTCGGCGTCTGGACAACGCTTGCTGGCCTTCATGCGCGAGTCGAATGAAGAGCGCAGAAAAGTTGTCTGGCCGACGGGTAAGGAATCTTTTCAGACCGCTGCGGCGGTGTTCGCCTTTGTGGTCGTCATGGCCTTGTTTCTTTGGACCGTGGACAAGTTGCTTGAATGGGGACTCTACGATCTCCTTCTGGGCTGGAAATAAAAATGAGCATGCGTTGGTATGTCGTACACGCCTATTCCGGCTTCGAGAAGTCGGTGCAGCGTGCTTTGGAAGAGCGCATCAAACGCGCCGGAATGCAGGATAAGTTCGGCCGCATCATGGTGCCCACCGAAGAAGTGGTGGAAATGAAGGGCGGCCAGAAGAATATTTCCGAACGGAAATTCTTCCCGGGTTATGTGCTCGTCGAAATGGATATGGACGACGAAGCTTGGCACTTGGTGAAAAACACCGCCAAGGTTACCGGTTTCGTCGGTGGGGCGCATGGCCGTAAGCCGCCGCCCATCAGCGACAAGGAAGTCGCCAGCATCCTGCATCAAATGCAGGAAGGCGTGGAGAAGCCGAAACCGAAGATTCTGTTCGAAGTGGGCGAGTCGGTTCGTGTCAAGGAAGGTCCGTTCACGGATTTCCATGGCTCGGTCGAAGACGTTAACTACGACAAGAGCAAGCTGCGCGTGTCGGTGACCATTTTTGGCCGCGCTACGCCGGTGGAATTAGAGTTTGGTCAAGTCGAAAAAGCTTAATAGGCTACGGTCGCGGGCCAGCGTAGCTGGGCGAGCGAGGACAAAGGTTAAAGAGGTGATGCCGCATTGAACTGGCGATAACGCCGGAGCAAAAAAACCCGACGAAGGTGGTCGGGTAGGCATCAAGAATTTCAAAGTTTTTGTAGTAGTTATATTTACCGGGGAGATACGCCTAGCGCGTATCGCATGTACCCACTAGGAGATTGTTGTGGCAAAGAAAATCATCGGCTTTATTAAGCTGCAAGTGCCGGCGGGCAAGGCTAATCCCAGCCCGCCTATCGGTCCCGCGCTCGGTCAGCGCGGCCTGAACATCATGGAATTCTGCAAAGCCTTCAACGCCCAGACTCAAGGCGTGGAACCCGGTCTGCCCATTCCTGTGGTGATTACCGCTTTTGCGGACAAGAGTTTTACCTTCGTGATGAAGACGCCTCCGGCGACCATTCTCATCAAGAAGGCGGCCAAGCTCACCAAGGGCAGTGCCAAGCCCCATACCGACAAAGTGGGCAAGATCACTCGCGCGCAAGCCGAAGAGATCGCCAAAGCAAAAATGCCCGATTTGACCGCGTCGGATCTGGATGCAGCCGTGCGTACTATCGCTGGTAGCGCGCGCAGCATGGGTATCGTGGTGGAGGGCGTCTAAATGGCTAAGCTAAGCAAACGTAAACAAGCGCTGGTCGGCGCCGTCGATCGCAACAAACCTTATCCGGTCCTGGATGCGCTGAACCTCGTGAAAAAAACCGCTACGGCGAAGTTCGACGAGTCCGTGGACATTTCGGTGAACCTCGGTATCGATGCGAAGAAATCCGATCAACTGGTGCGCGGCTCTGTCGTGCTGCCGGCCGGTACAGGCAAGACCGTGCGTGTCGCGGTATTTGCGCAAGGCGATAAAGCCGCCGCGGCGAAAGCTGCCGGTGCGGACATCGTTGGCCTCGACGACCTGGCTGAACAGATCAAGGCCGGCAAAATCGATTTCGATATCGCCATCGCTAGCCCCGACACCATGCGTGTCGTGGGTACGCTGGGCCAGATTCTGGGTCCGCGCGGTTTGATGCCGAATCCGAAGGTTGGCACTGTGACGCCAGATGTGGCGACGGCGGTGAAGAATGCCAAGGCCGGTCAGGTGCAATATCGCACCGACAAAGGCGGCATTATTCAGTGCGCCATCGGTCGCGCTTCATTCGCCCCGGAGGCGTTGAAGCAGAACCTGGATGCATTGATCGACGCCTTGAATAAGGCGAAGCCGGCGGCGAGCAAGGGCATATATCTGCGCAAGCTGTCGGTGTCCAGCACCATGGGACCCGGGGTTCGCATCGATATCGCGACCTTGGGCGCGGGCGCGCAGTAAGGAATCAAGACCTCCGGCGCGGAAGCGGCGGAGGCAGGACTTTGGGCTGTTGCTGGGTCGGTATGGACGGCAACAGGTTGTCAAAGACCGTTGGGGTTCAAGGCGGAACAATGCGGCGAACTTAATTTATGCAGCACCCAACGCAGATGGCGTCACCCATGAAGGATTTGGCCTTGCGCTCCGGCGCGAGGCGATGCTCCTGAGTAGGTCGCCGTTTAGCCGTGTGGCGGAAGCCATGCGGGGCTTAAAAATGGAGGTAGACCTTGGGTCTCAATCTCGAAGAGAAGCAGGCCGTTGTTGCCGAAGTGTCCGCGCAAGTTGCGGGTGCCCAGGCGATCGTCCTCGCTGAGTACCGTGGTCTGGAAGTAGGCAACCTGACGAATCTGCGCCGCGAGGCGCGTAAGTCGGGCGTTTATCTGCGCGTTCTCAAAAACACGCTGGCGCGTCGCGCCGTGAAGGACACCCCGTTCGAAAAACTGGCTGACCAGATGGTCGGCCCGTTGATGTACGGGATTTCGTCCGACCCGGTCAACGCCGCCAAAGTGTTGAGCGATTTCGCCAAGGGCAACGACAAGTTTGTGATCAAGGGCGGCGCCATGCCGAACGCCGTGATTTCCGCCAAGGAAGTCGCCGCGCTCGCATCCATGCCGTCGCGCGAGCAATTGCTCGCCATCTTGGCCGCGACCTTGCAAGCGCCGATCGCCAAGTTTGCTCGCACGCTGAACGAGGTACCCACTTCGTTCGCACGCGCGCTCGCTGCCGTACGCGATCAAAAAGCCGCCTAGTTTCAGTACACATATATCGACTAATCAGGAGCATTTGAAATGGCAATTGCACAAGCTGACATCCTCGACGCGATCTCGAACATGACCGTGCTCGAACTGTCCGAAATGATCAAACAGATCGAAGAGAAGTTCGGCGTTTCCGCCGCTGCGACCGCTGTGGCGGTTGCCGCTCCGGCTGCTGGTGGTGCTGCCGCTGCAGTGGAAGAGAAAACCGAGTTCGACGTCATCCTCTCCGCCGCCGGCGACAACAAAGTGAACGTCATTAAAGTCGTTCGCGCTGTAACCGGCCTGGGTCTGAAAGAAGCCAAAGACCTCGTGGACGGCGCACCGAAACCCGTAAAAGAAGGCATTGCGAAGAAAGACGCCGAGGACATCGTCAAGCAATTGACCGAAGCCGGCGCCAAAGCAGAGCTGAAGTAAGTAGAGGATTTGGAGAGGGCACTTAGTGTCGCGAGGCAGCGCAGCTGGACGAGCGAGGATTCGGGAAGCCGGAGCCGCAAACGCTACCCATGCTAGGACACTTATCAATATGCCTAAA
Organism: Burkholderiales bacterium; assembly: GCA_035280965.1. Lineage (GTDB taxonomy): Bacteria > Pseudomonadota > Gammaproteobacteria > Burkholderiales > SG8-39 > DATEEW01. Next base: position 5,030 of record DATEEW010000025.1, on the reverse strand, counting down.
CCGGAGTCTCAGTAGTCACCGGCGACGGGCTGGCGGCCTTTTCGGGCCGTCAGCCTTTTGCCATTTTGGAATTTAGCAGTTGGAGTCAAGAAACCACTGGATTGCAATGCAGTCTCATGCTTTCTGTACTTCGTTTTTCCGTTTGATTTTTAGTTGTTGTCTCCCAACCCCGGAGCGTTCATGACCGCCGTTACCTATTCCGCGACCGAGAAAAAGCGTATTCGCAAAAGTTTCGCCAAGCGCCAAACTGTGCTGAGTGTGCCTTTCCTGCTGGCTACCCAGCTGGAGTCCTACAGTGAATTTTTGCAGGCGGCGATTCCGCCCCAGTCTCGTAAAACTCAGGGTTTGCAAGCGGCTTTCCACTCGATTTTCCCGATCAGCAGCCATTCGGGCAACGCACGCCTGGACTTTGTGAGCTTCGCCCTCGGCGAGCCACCTTTCGACGTCAAGGAATGTCAGCAACGCGGCCTGACTTTCGCCAGCCCACTGCGCGCCAAAGTGCGCCTGACTATCATGGACAAAGAGGCATCCAAGCCGACCGTGAAGGAAGTGAAGGAGCAAGAAGTCTATATGGGCGAGATTCCGCTCATGACCACGACCGGCTCTTTCGTTATAAACGGTACCGAGCGCGTCATCGTCTCGCAGTTGCATCGCTCGCCCGGCGTGTTCTTTGAGCATGACCGCGGCAAGACGCATTCGTCCGGCAAGCTGCTGTTCAGCGCACGGATCATTCCTTACCGCGGTTCCTGGCTCGATTTCGAATTCGATCCGAAGGATTACCTCTATTTCCGCGTCGATCGTCGCCGCAAAATGCCGGTGACGATTCTGCTGAAGGCTATCGGTATGTCGCCCGAGCAGATTCTGGAACAGTTTTATGACTTCGATACTTTCCACGTCGGCAAGGATTTTCCGCAGTTCGAACTGGTGCCGGAGCGCCTGCGCGGTGAAATGGCGCGTTTCGATTTCACGGACGCGTCGGGCAAGGTCATCATTCCCAAAGACAAGCGCATCACTGTCAAACATATTCGTGATTTGGAAGCGGCCGGCATCAGCCGCATGAATGTGCCCGACGAGTTTCTGCTCGGCCGTACGCTGGCAACGAATGTCATCGATACCGAGACCGGCGAAGTCGTGGCTTTGGCAAACGAAGAGATTGTCGAAACCACGTTGGGCAAGTTGCGCGAAGCCAAGATCGATACGATCAAAACGCTTTACACCAACGACTTGGATCATGGCGGCTATATCTCCGCCACCCTGCGCATTGACGAAACGACCGACCAACTGGCTGCGCGTGTCGCCATCTATCGCATGATGCGGCCCGGCGAACCGCCGACCGAAGACGCGGTGGAAAGCCTGTTCAACGGCCTGTTCTACGCCGAAGAGCGCTACGACCTCTCGCAAGTCGGCCGCATGAAGTTCAACCGCCGCGCCTATCCGGTCAAGATGGATGAACGCGCGCCGGCGTGGCTGCGCCGCTTCTACGATCGCATGGGCCCGCAAGGCGCCGAAGGTGCAGGCGTGCTCTGCAACGACGATATCCTGGCGGTGGTCGGCATTCTGGTCGAACTTCGTAATGGTCGCGGCGAAATCGACGACATCGATCACCTCGGTAACCGTCGCGTAAGGTCTGTGGGCGAATTAGCCGAAAACCAATTCCGCGCCGGTTTGGTCCGCGTCGAGCGCGCAGTGAAAGAACGTCTCTCGCAAGCCGAGAGCGACAACCTGATGCCGCACGATTTGATCAACGCGAAGCCCATCTCCGCTGCGATCAAAGAGTTCTTCGGTTCCTCGCAGCTGTCGCAGTTCATGGATCAGACCAACCCGCTGTCCGAGATCACGCACAAACGCCGCGTCTCGGCCCTGGGACCCGGTGGCCTGACGCGCGAACGCGCGGGCTTTGAGGTGCGCGACGTGCACCCGACCCACTATGGCCGTGTGTGCCCGATCGAAACGCCTGAAGGTCCGAACATTGGCCTGATCAACTCACTGGCGCTGTACGCGCAAACGAACGAATACGGTTTCATGGAAACGCCGTATCGCCGCGTCGTGGATAGCAAAGTGACCGATCAGATCGATTTTCTCTCGGCGATTGAAGAAGGCAACTACGTCATCGCGCAAGCGAACGCCGAACTGGATAGCGAAGGCCGGCTGCTAGATACGCTGGTGTCCTGCCGTTACAAGAGCGAATTCGAATTGAAGACGCCGGCTGAAGTGCAATACATGGACGTTGCGCCTTCGCAAATCGTCTCGGTTGCCGCTTCACTGATTCCCTTCCTTGAGCATGATGATGCGAACCGCGCCTTGATGGGTTCGAACATGCAACGTCAGGCAGTACCCTGCCTGCGTCCGGAAAAACCGCTGGTTGGTACCGGCATCGAACGGACTGTGGCAGTCGACTCCGGTACGGCGGTGCAAGCGCTACGTGGCGGTATGGTCGACTACGTCGATGCGAGCCGTATCGTAGTGCGCGTCAACGACGATGAAACCATCGCCGGCGAAGTCGGTGTCGATATCTACAATTTGGTGAAGTACACCCGTTCCAACCAGAACACCAACATCAACCAGCGTCCGCTGGTGACTGTTGGCGAGAAAATCGCCAAGGGAGATGTGGTGGCGGATGGCGCTTCTACCGATAAAGGCGAACTCGCGCTGGGGCAGAACATGCTCGTCGCGTTTATGCCCTGGAACGGTTACAACTTCGAAGACTCGATTCTGATTTCGGAAAAAGTCGTTGCAGACGATCGCTACACCTCGATCCACATCGAAGAACTGACCGTCGTCGCGCGCGATACGAAGCTCGGGCCGGAAGAAATTACGCGCGACATCTCGAATCTGTCCGAAGGCCAACTGGGCCGCTTGGACGAGTCGGGCATCGTGTACATCGGCGCGGAAGTGGAAGCGGGCGATGTGCTGGTCGGTAAAGTGACGCCCAAAGGCGAAACACAACTGACGCCGGAAGAAAAACTGCTGCGCGCGATCTTCGGCGAAAAAGCCTCGGACGTTAAAGACACGTCGCTGCGCGTGCCTTCAGGCATCTCCGGCACGGTCATCGACGTGCAAGTGTTCACGCGCGAAGGCATCGACCGCGACAAGCGCGCGCAACAGATCATCGACGATGAATTGAAACGCTATCGCAACGATCTGAACGACCAATTGCGTATCGTCGAAGATGACACCTTCGGTCGTATCGAACGACTGTTGACCGGCAAGGCTGCTGCCAAAGGGCCGAAGTTGGCCAAAGGCACGATCATCGACGCCGCATATCTGACCGAGAACGAACGCTACAAGTGGTTCGAAATCAGCTTGAATGACGAAGATCACCAAGCGCAATTCGAAGCGTTGAAAGATAGTCTGAGCAGAATGCGCGAAGGCTTCGACAAAATGTTCGAAGTGAAGAAGCGCAAGCTGACGCAGGGCGACGAGTTGCCGCCCGGCGTGCAAAAAATGGTCAAGGTCTATGTGGCGGTCAAACGTCGCATCCAGCCCGGCGACAAGATGGCCGGCCGTCACGGCAACAAAGGCGTTATTTCGAAAATCACGCCGGTGGAAGATATGCCTTATATGGCGAACGGCACGCCGGTCGATATCGTGCTGAACCCTCTGGGTGTTCCTTCACGGATGAACGTCGGCCAGATTTTGGAAACGCATTTGGGTTGGGCGGCCAAAGGTTTGGGTCATCGTATTGCCGACATGTTGAAGAGCCAGGCGAACGTCGCGGAAATTCGCGGCTTTCTCGACAAGGTCTACAACGCGAGCGGCAAAGCAGAGGACCTCAGCCAGTTCACGAATGATGAAATCATTCGCTTGGCGAAAAACCTGCAAGAGGGCGTGCCCTTCGCAACGCCGGTATTTGACGGTGCTACCGAAGAAGAGATCAAAGGCATGCTCGATCTGGCCGGTATCCCGCGTTCGGGTCAGGTCGTTCTGTATGACGGCCGTACGGGTGACGCTTTCGATCGCCAAGTCACAGTCGGTTATATGCACGTGCTGAAGCTGCACCATTTGGTCGACGACAAGATGCACGCGCGTTCCACCGGGCCTTACAGCTTGGTCACGCAACAACCGCTGGGCGGCAAGGCTCAGTTCGGCGGTCAGCGTTTCGGTGAGATGGAAGTCTGGGCCCTGGAAGCATACGGCGCGGCATACACGCTGCAAGAGATGCTGACCGTGAAGTCCGACGACATCAACGGTCGTACGAAGGTGTACGAGAACATCGTCAAAGGCGATCACAAGATCGACGCCGGCATGCCGGAATCCTTCAACGTGCTGGTGAAGGAAATTCGCTCGCTGGGTATCGACATCGATCTGGAACGTTATTAAGCAAAGCATGTACGGGGGCCGACGGTGTCGGCCCCTAAAGAATTTAACTCCGAAGGAGTTTGTGTAAATGAAAGCACTGCTCGATTTATTTAAGCAGGTCACGCAAGAAGAAGAGTTCGATTCGATCAAGATCGGTCTGGCGTCGCCGGAAAAAATCCGTTCCTGGTCCTATGGCGAAGTGAAGAAGCCGGAAACGATCAACTATCGGACCTTCAAGCCCGAGCGCGACGGCCTGTTCTGCGCCAAGATTTTCGGTCCCATCAAGGACTACGAATGCTTGTGCGGCAAATACAAGCGCCTGAAACACCGCGGCGTAATCTGCGAGAAGTGCGGCGTGGAAGTGACCTTGGCCAAAGTGCGCCGCGAGCGCATGGGCCATATCGAACTGGCTTCGCCCACTGCGCATATCTGGTTCCTGAAATCGCTGCCTTCGCGTCTGGGCCTCGTGCTCGACATGACGCTGCGCGATATCGAACGCGTTCTGTATTTTGAAGCGTTTGTGGTCACCGACCCCGGCATGACGCCGTTGAAGCGCTGCCAACTGCTGACCGAAGACGATTACCTCGCGAAGGTCGAAGAGTTTGGCGATGATTTCCAAGCCCTGATGGGCGCGGAAGGCATTCGCGAACTGCTGCGCTCCCTCGATTCGCCGCATGAAATCGAACAGCTGCGCAAAGATCTCGAAGCCACCAGCTCCGACACCAAGATTA